>JAAZIY010000312.1 GCA_012800625.1 Lentisphaerota bacterium | reverse complement strand
GGCAGACGCCGCATAAGCCCTTAGTGTGCCTTCGTGTCTCTTCGTGACCCTTAGTGTCCTCCCCCTTCGTATGCCTTTGTAGTTCAAGGGTTTTTTGGACGTAGTCTATCTCAGTTTCCAAAATCCTGGTTTTCAGGTTTTTTCGCATACGGAGAGTAGGAACACCTCTAGTGCCAGGGCTTCGTCCACGTTGGCCTTCAGTGCTCGCAGCAGCTCTTCCATCCATAGCAGGTCCTGCTCGCATATATGCATGCTTTGCTCGCCGGGTTTTATTTTCACGTCCAGGTCCAGGAACTCCGGGTGCGGCAGCAGTTCATCCTTTACGCCGGCGGCTCGCAACAGGCGTTGCTGGAACCAGGTGAGCATGGCGTCGAGCAGCTCTTCGCGCATTCTGACGTACTCCGACTCTGTCTTGATGGCTCGCTGCTCCTCGAGTTTCTTTTGCAGCGCCTTATTGCCCTCGGCGCTGTCTTCCCAGCGTTGGTCCCAGCTTGCCGCCACGCTGTTTTCCGCCTCTTGCCGCAGCGATTCCAATATATTCTGTATGCCGCTGCCGCTTTGCTGCGCCACTTTGACTCCGGCCTGCCGTCGGGTTTTGGCCAATATTTCAAATAGGCCATACTGTTTGGCCAGAGGGTATTCCTGTTTGTTTTTCAGCAGCAGGAGGGTTTGGCATCTCGAGCGTATGGTTGGCAGCAGTTGTCGCGGCCTGGTACTGGTAAGCAGCAGCATGGTGCGCGGCGGCGGCTCTTCGAGGGTTTTCAGAAAGGCGTTTTGCGCCTCCGCCCCCAGGCATTCAGCCTCGGAGATGAGTCCAATTTTCAGGCGATCGGCGCTGCTGCTGAGGCTTAGCAGGTTCTCGAACTCGCGCATAGCGTCGATGGTGATGATACGCGATTTTGACTGTGGTGCGAGCGTATAAAATTCCGCGTATGAGCGATTTTGCATGAGTTGGCATGGCCGGCATTTTTGGCAGGCTGCGCCATTTTCATCGCTATGCAGGCAGGCGGCGGTTTGCGCCCATGCACTTGCGAAGCTGTTGAGCAATTCCGGCTGGTCGCCGACCAGCAGGTATGCCTGGCCCACTCTGGCATTTGTCTTGGCCTGTTCGAGAAAATAACAGGCCTTGGGAAAACGGGAATGGAACTCAGCCAATGACATTGCGCACCTCTTGCAGGATTCTGGCAGCCAGCTCCGACTTTGGCAGGCTGGCGTCAAAAGTCTTGATGCGCCCGGGCTGTTTGGCGGCCAGTTTCAGGAAGCCTTCACGCACACGCTGGTGAAAAGCCTCGTTTTCCGCCTCGAAGCGGTCATCGTCAAGCAGCTCGGGCTTCAGCTGGCGCAGCCTGGCGAAGCTGCGCTTCACGTCCAGGTCCAGAAAAAAGCTGCGGTCCGGCATTTTCCCTTGCAAGGTAAACTGGTGCATGGCTTCGATAAACTCCTGGCTCAGGCCTCGGGCCTCTCCCTGGTATGCGCTGGTCGAGTCGATGAAGCGGTCGCAGAGGACTATGGCGCCCTGGCGCATGGCTGGCAGGATGAGCTGTCGCATGAGTTGTGCTCTGCTGGCACCGAAAAGCAAAAGCTCGGCCTCGGGGGATATGTCCTCTTGCTTGAACTGCAAGAGCAGGCTGCGCAGCTCTTCGCCCAGCCTGGTGCCGCCAGGCTCGCGGGTCTCGTGCACCTGATAGCCGCATTGGCGCAGACTGGCGGCCAAAAGCCGCAGCTGGGTGGACTTGCCGGCCTTGTCAGGACCCTCGAAACTGAACAAAAGACCACCGGGTATGCTTTTCAATTGCTGACTCCATATTGATTTTCTTGGCTTCACAAAATAGAAATATAATGCCGAAACGGAAGAATAATAATCCAGCAGCATGTAAAACATGCCAGATCAGGCCGCGTCCAACAAGTATTCAAACCACCAAGATACACCAAAGCACACTAAGATGAAGCCGGCGGGCAGCTCTTCAGCCGTTTAGGGTTCTTTGCGCCGCCTTGAGGTCTCTCCTCTTCGCGGCTAAAAACACGGCGGTTTCAATGCTGCTGCCGCGCTGCCAATTTGCCTTTTTCGATTAAGGCAATACGTTAAAAGGTTTACTTTTGCAGTTTTTCAGTTTAGGGACCAATATGTTGGGCTTCAAAGAAAAGATTATGCCTTTGCGTCGTTTGCGTGTGGTCTGTCACGGCCATCCGGCCTTGCAGCGGGTCTCCTTGCCGATTAAGACGGTGAGCGAGGAGCTGCGTCAGCTGGCTCGGCGCATGATCATCACCATGCGTGAGAACGACGTGGTCGGGGTAGGGCTGGCTGCGCCTCAGGTCGGGGTCAATGTGCGCTTGATCACCATTGACACCTACTTTGAGCGCAGGAGCACTGCCGAGCTGTCGCCCGGCGAGATACTGCTTAATCCGCGCATGCCCTTGGCTTTGATCAATCCGGAGATACTTTCCTGCTCAGAGGACTGTGCCAGTGCCGAGGAGGGCTGTCTTAGCCTGCCTGGGGTTTCCGGGCAAGTCAGTCGTCCCGCCCGTGTTTTGCTGAAGGCCGCCGATTTGGACGGCGAGCAGTTCCAGGTTGAATGCGGCGGGCTATTGGCACGCTGCCTGCAGCATGAGATAGACCACCTGGACGGCAAGCTTTTCTACGAGCATCTCAGCAAGGATGAACAAAAAGCCGCCGTCAACACCATGCGAAATCTGGCCCGGCGCGAACAAGCCCTGCTGCAAAAACAGCCCCCCGCCCAATAATAAAGGCTTAAGCACCAGGTTATTTGTAATATCACATAATGAATTCTCAGACCGAACAATCCGAGACCCAGGCTGACGGCGGCCCCCTGCCCGAGATCTCATACTGGCATCTGCTCATCACGCTTTTCATCCATCCGCGCTATGGCAACCATCTTGCTCGGCGCGGCGCCAAGTACTGGCGCGGTATCTTCATGTTGCTGCTAATCGCAGTTGTAGGAGCCAGCGTGAAGGCAGTGTCTACTCTGCCACAGCTCAGCTCCGGCCTGCGCGAGATCGCCGGCTTCCTCAGCGCTGAACTCGGCGAAATCAGCTTTGTGGGCAGCAAGATCGAATGGAGCCGCGAGCTGGAAGCGCCGGTCTCAAAGCGCCTGCCCCGCCTACGGGTCGATGTCTTGCCCCAGGATAAGGACAGCGAGGAGTTGCGCCGGCAGTTGACACAAAAACCGGGGAAAACCGGCGTTATCGTGAGCGCCGACGGCATCGATTTCTGGGCGCGGCGGCGCGGCGGCGAGCGACAAGTACAGACCGTGCCGCTGCTCACGCCACGGCTCATCGAGGCCTTGAGCAAAACCAGCTGGGCGGGCACAAGCCCGCCGGTCTTTACTGCGGATGGCCTGCTAAACTATGTGCAGCTGCTTAGCTTTGCCCTGCTGCCTGCCTTGGCTCTGTCATACTCGCTGTCAATGCTGGCCGGCATCGCCTTCTTTGTTTTCTTCTTTGTTATCTTGATGCGTCTCAGCAGGCGGCCCGGTACATTGCCACAGTTTCTCGCGGCAGTGACCCACTGCTGCATCCCACCCTTTTTGGCCGCAGCGCTATATAGCATCTTCCTGCCGGCCTTGAGCAGCTTCGAAAATGTCTTTAGCATTATCTTCCTGGTATACATGGGATTCATGTTCGTCGAAGATAAATGGAGTATGGCCGAGGCCAGCCAAGAGTGAAAGGCGCTCAAAGCCTAGCAGCATGGCTAAAAAAATGCTCTGCCTTAGTGTGCCTTGGTGTCCAATTTTGTTTTATGTGCAAGGAGTACATATATGATTAATAAAGAAGGTTGGATTAGGGCGGTTTGGCAGTTCCTAGTCTGGTTTGCCGGCAAATTCATGGACTTTGCCCATTTTTGCCTGGACAAGCTGCTGGCCGAAAATGTCGTTTTCGAGTTTGACAAGGCCTTGTTTATCGTTTTGTTCAGCACGCTGCTAATCGGCTCGGGCTGCTGGGCGGCCTCGATTGCCATCAGCCGCAGGCACTCTGGCCCGCTGCATTTTGTGCTTGGAGCCATGTTCCCGCTGATTTATCCCTTCATTATCATGTTCTGCATGGAACTGCATGGCGAAGGAAGCCGGCGCAGAAAGCTCGAAGAGGAAAAAAGACAAAAAGAGCTGGCGGAGGAGGAAAAACAACGTGTGCTGGAAATCCAAGGCCTGCGTGAAAAAAAAGAAGAGGGCCAAAGCAGCGAAGACAAACAGCAGCCCAGCTTTAATAAAAGCTACTTCGAGGACATCGCGCGCGACGAAAGCGGCCAGAAGGCCGGACCCTGGAAGGTGGGCTTCGGCGGAAATGATATCGTCGTGCAGCAAATCCTCGAGGTGCAGGACAGTCTGCTTTTGGTCGAGCTTAGCGGCAGAGAGGGGAAAAATGAAAAACTGCGCATCCCCTTCAATCGCATAGACTATTGGAAAGAATAATATAAAAACATGTCAAAGAAAGAAAATTCTATGTTTGAGGCAGTGGAAGGCTCCGCTTCGTTAGCGCAACTGGAGCAGCAGGTCCTGGACTTCTGGGAAAAAGAGGATATCTTCGTCAAGTCAATGGAGCGTCGCCGCGAGGGCAAGGCTTATGTTTTTTATGACGGCCCCCCCTTTGCCACCGGCCTGCCGCACTATGGGCATCTGCTGGCCGGCACCATCAAGGACGTGGTGCCGCGCTATCAGACCATGCGCGGACGCTATGTCGAGCGCACTTTTGGCTGGGATTGTCATGGCCTACCCATCGAGAGCCTGGCGCAGTCCGCCCTGGGTCTGGCCGGCGCGCCGGCCATCAAGGCCTGCGGCATAGAACGCTTCAACGAGCAGTGCCGCAGCATGGTCTTGACCTATGTCAAGGAATGGGAGACCACGGTGAAACGCCTAGGGCGCTGGGTGGACTTCGAAAACGGCTACAAGACCATGGACCCGACTTTCATGGAAAGCATCTGGTGGGTCTTCCAACAGCTGTGGAAACAAGGGCGTATCTACAAGGCGCACAGAATTATGCCCTACAGCTGGAAGCTCAATACGCCGCTCTCGAATTTCGAGGCCAATAGCAACTATCAGGATGTGCAGGACCCATCGCTGAGCATCCGCATAAAAATGCTCAGCTTGCCGCCTGGGCTGGAACTGCCCGATGAAATCCAGTGTTATCTGCTGATTTGGACCACTACGCCCTGGACGCTGCCCAGCAACCTGGCAGTCTGCGTCGGCCCTGACATCGACTATTGTCTGGTGCGAGATGCTGACAGCCAGGCGGCCTATCTGCTGGCCAAAGCCAGGCTGGAGGCCTATTACAAAGAGGAAAGCCAATACGAGCTGCTGGCCGAATTCAAGGGCAGCGAGCTGGTAGGCCTGAAATATGAGCCTATCTTCGATTACTTCGCCAAACAACGGCCCAACGCCTTCCGCGTGCTGGCTGATGATTTTGTCAGCACCGCCGACGGCAGCGGCATAGTGCATATGGCGCCGGCATATGGCGAGGATGACTACAGGGTGTGCCGAGCCAATGACATCGAACTGGTAGACCCCTTGGACGAGGACGGCAACTTCACCGACGAGGTGCCCGACTTCGCCGGACAGCTCTGCAAAGACGCCGACAAGGAGATCATCCGGCTGCTGAAGGCGCAGGGCAAACTCGTACATCATTCCACTATTGTGCATAGCTATCCCTTCTGCGAACGCACTGACACACCGCTTATCTATCGCGCCATCGAGGCCTGGTATGTGCGGGTCGAGGATATGCACGAGCGGCTGCTGAAAAGCAACAGCCAAATCAAATGGATGCCCGAATACGTCGGTGAAAAACGCTTTGCCAACTGGCTGGCGGAGGCCAAGGACTGGAATATCAGCCGCAACCGCTTCTGGGGCTCATGCATACCGCTGTGGATCAATGTCGAAGACGAAAACGACATTATCTGCGTGGGTTCGGTGGCCGAGCTTGAAGAGCTTTCCGGCTGCAAGGTAAGCGATCTGCATAAGCAGTTCATCGACCGCATCGAGATCCGGCGCGATGGCAAGCTCTACCGCCGCACGCCCGAGGTGCTTGACTGCTGGTTCGAGAGCGGCTCCATGCCTTATGCACAGCATCACTACCCCTTTGCCAATAAAGAGAAGGTGGAAAAGGCCTTCCCGGCGGAGTTTATTGCCGAAGGCCTGGACCAGACCCGGGGCTGGTTCTATACTCTTATCGTGATCTCCACCGCGCTTTTTGATCAGCCGGCCTTTACCAATGTCGTCGTCAACGGCCTGGTGCTGGCCGAGGATGGCCGCAAGATGTCGAAGCGTCTGCAAAACTACCCCGACCCTATGCAGGTGATCAATAGCTACGGCGCCGACGCGCTGCGCCTCTGCCTGCTAGGCTCCCCCGTGGTGCGCGCCGAGGACCTGCGCTTTAGTGAGAGCGCCGTGCGCGAGGTCATGCGCAGCGTCTTGTTGCCGTTGTGGAATGCATACAGCTTCCTGGTGACTTATGCCCGCCTGGACCAGTGGCGGCCCGCCGACGCCCTGCGTACCGCCCCGCAACAGCCCGCCCATGTGCTGGATCGCTGGATACTATCTCGGCTGGCCTCCATTACCATTGATATGCGCCAGGCAATGGACAGCTACGACTTGCAAAAGGGAGCCACCCGCTTCACTGCCTTCATCGAAGACCTGACCAATTGGTACATACGCCGCAGCCGCCGCCGTTTCTGGAAGAGCAGCAACGACAGCGACAAGGACGAGGCCTACCAGACCCTGTATCACGTGCTGCTCAGCTTCTGCAAGCTGGCATGCCCGTTCATACCCTTTATCACTGAGAATATCTATCGCAACCTGCGCTCCGAGCAGATGCCAGAGTCGGTGCATCTCTGCGACTACCCCGAGGCCAGTGCGCAGGACTGTGACCAGGAGCTTAACCTCTGCATGTCCCGCACTATGCGCGCGGTCTCGCTGGGGCGTTATCTGCGTTCGCAGACCGGGTTGAAGATACGCCAGCCCCTGGCGCGCGTGCTCCTGGTCTCTGCGGACGCCGCGGTGCGCCGAGATTTGGAGAGCATGTCGGAGATCATTGCCGAGGAGCTTAATGTCAAAGAGCTGCTTTTGCAGGCTGACGAGCAGGAGCTGGTGCGGCTGAGCGCGCTGCCTAATCTTAAAAAGCTGGGGCCGAAATATGGGCGCAGGCTGAAGGAGCTGGGAGCCTTGATTAGCGCCTTGTCCGGCACGCAGGTCTCAGCGCTGTTAAACGGCGAGGAGCTGATGCTTGAGCTGAGCGACGGCGAAAGCCTGAGCCTAAGCCTGGATGATATCCTGGTGCAGCGCCAGGAGCGCGAAGGGCTGACCGTGGCCAATGAGGATGACATCACTGTCGCTCTGGATACCCGCCTGGATGAGGCGCTGATTAGCGAGGGCTGGGCTCGCGAGCTGGTGAGCAAGCTGCAAGGACTACGCAAAGAACTGCAGTTCGAGGTGAGCGACCGCATACACATAGAGTTCTATGGCCCGGAGGAAGTGCAGGAGGCCGTGAAAACTCAAGGTGAATACATTGCCGCGGAAACCCTGGCACTGAGTCTTAAACCTAGCCAAAAACCCTGCCGGCACGAGGTCGAGATGAATGGCCTTAAAGCTAGCTTTAATCTGGAAAAAGCCTGACTGTTCCCGAGAAAAAAACAGCCGGACGAGTTTTTGCCCACTAAGGCACACTAAGGCACACGAAGACACATTACGAGGAAGCCATATGCCTGCCAACTATACCTGTCAATCATGCGGCGTGCATCTTAGCCTGGATGCTGCCGTGCCCTCTATGCCCTGTCCGAAATGCCAGCGAGAAATGCAGCTGGAGTCGGGCGAGACAGTTAGACCCACTGTGCCCCGTACTCTGCGCGTGGCTCGCCCGGCGCAGCCCGCCGCCCAAGGGCCAGGCGCCGCCGCCTTGAAGACCGCCAGCGCAGTTACGCCGGGAGCGCCGGTGGAGTCCGGACTGCGGGTTGCCGCCGCACAGCAGGCCGTCAATCCCAACCTGCCCGGCGAAACCGCGCATGCCGGCAGTTTTTATCCGGGCGGAGCTGGGTTTGCCCAGGAAATGGAACGCATGGTGGAGACGGCAAGAAGACAGGCCGAGAAGGAGATGGAGCTGACGCTCGAGGCCGCCAGGCTGAAAGCCGAAAAAGAAAGCCGGCAGATATTGAGCCAGGCGGAAAAAGAGGCAGCCGAGCTGAAACAAAATGCCCAGCTCGAACTGCAACAAGAGCTTGCCGAGCTGCGGAAAGCCGAGCAGGCCAAGCTGGATGAACAACTGGCCGAAACTAAAAAAAATATCGCCGGGCGCCTCGAACAAGAAATACAAAAAAAACGCGACGAAGGTGAAAAACTACTGGCAAAGGAATTGGAGGCAAAACGGGAGGAGGCGCAAAAGATACTGATTGAAAAGGCGCGGCAAGCAGCCGAGGAAACCAGGGCTAAAGTCAAGGAAATGTTAGCCGAAGCCGAGCAAAAAGCCCAACAATTGCAGGAGCAGGCTGAAAAAAACCTGGCTGAGGCCAAGCAAAAAAGTGACGAGCAGAGCGCCGAGCTGGAAAAAAAACGACTCGAGTTTGACGAGCGGCTGCGCAGCGAGAGCGAGAGCGCCAAGGCCAAATTGCAGGCAGAGCGCGAGGAATTGGAAAAAAAAGAAAAAGCCCTGACGGAGCGCCGGGATGAAATCAAAAAGCTGATTTCCGAGGCTGAGGCCGGCGGCCTGAAGGTGCTCACTTTGAGCGACGAGAAGGAACTCGAACAGCTGCGCGCGCAGTTTAGCGAGCAGGAACAGCGGCTTACCCAAGAGGCTGATAAGAGACTGCGGGAGGCACAGACTGCCTTCGAGCGGCGCTTGCTAGAGCAGCGCAAGTCTGAAATCGACGCTGGCGCCGGCAAAAAAAAGCTGCAGCTCATCGAGATACACGCCGTGGTTCTGCTCTGGTTCTATGCTTTGCTGATGGGTTTGCGTTGCGAGGGCTGGCGTTCCAATCTTTCCTGGGCGGCTCTCTTTCTGATCAGCGTAGCCTTGATAGTGCTCTTTTACAGGCTGCGCCAAGCACTGGCGCTCTTTGTTAAAAAGACCCCGGCGCCGGCGCCTGCGGCTACAGCGAGGGAAAGCAAGAACTCCGCAAGTATAACTGCTCAAAACAAGACCGGCAGCATTAGCCTGCGAGCAGATTCCGACGGCGACAAAAAACTCTCCCTGGCCGGTGCTGACAAGAAAAAAACGACACCAAGCGCCTTTCCCACCCTTAAAAAGCCAGCCTCAAAAACCAAGGCGAATGACAGCAACAAGAACTCGAAGGGTGAGCAGGGTTCCAATAAGGCAGGACAATAATATATTTCGCCCCAAAACCTGCGTTTTTATACAATTTTATCGATTTTCCGTTTTGTCCGGCTCCCTTTTTCCCACCAATCAAAACGGGCAAGCGGCTTATGCGGCGATGCAGGCGCCACATAAGCCCTTCGTGTCTCTTTGTGTCCCTTTATGTCCTCCGCCTTCGTGTGCCTTTGTGGTTCAAGAGCTTTTTGGACAGGGTCAAAATACGCCTATTCTTTGGGAATTCGGGCTTGTTTTCTGCCCAAGTTTTGCCAGGCGACTATATTAAGCCGGATGCTGACTGGTGTACAGCGTCAGTGTCCGCTAGTCTGTGACAATTTTTTGGCCCTGCCCAGAACAAACTCATGAGTGAAGCTGACTACTACAATGACTTTTTCCTGGCTGATGACGACGAGGCCCTGGAGCTTCATGAGCGTCCAGGCAGCCTGCCCATCGATGCGCAGGTCAGAGGCGAGGTCTTGCGCGTAGTCTATGCCAACGAGCAAAACTCCTACGCCGTGCTCAGGATGCGCGGCCTAGGCTCCTCACCGCCGCAGTTTACCATGACCGGCATATTGGGCGGTCTGCAGGAGGGCCAAGAGGTCGAAGCGCAGGGACGCTGGGAGCTGCACCCCGAGCATGGCAGGCAGTTCCAGGTGCAGAGCTGCCAGGCAGTGCTGCCTACTAGCGAACAGGGTATTATGCGCTATCTGGCATCGGGAGTACTGCCAGGCATTGGCAAGGTCTATGCCAAGCGCATCGTTAAAACATTCGGTGCTGAAACCCTGAAGATACTGGACAATTATTCGTCACGCCTGGCCGAGGTGCCCGGCATAGGTGAAAAACGCATCGCCGACATACGCCAGGCCTGGCAGGAGCAAAGCCAGCAAAGACAGAACATGATCTTCCTGCAAGGACTGGGAATAAGCCCGGCATATGCCAGAAAAATTATTAGCTTCTATGGCGAAAATGCCGCCGTCGCCGTGCTGCAGCAAAACCCCTATAGACTGGCCTCGGACATAGACGGCATAGGCTTTCTGAGCGCCGACCGCATCGCCGGCGAAATGGGCATAGAAAAAGAAAGCCCGCTACGCCTGAGCGCCGGAGTGGTGTATACCCTGGGAGAGCTGGCGGCGCGCGGAAATGTCTGCTACCCGCGCGCTCTCTTGCTGAAGGAGGCCGCCCGAATGCTGCGCGCCCCCGACGAGGCAGTGGCCAAGGGATTGCAGACCGCTCTGGATGAAAATAAGCTGGCAGAGCTAAATGTGCCAGACCCGAACCTGCTCTCGCCCTTTATCTATCTGCGACGGCTTTTGCAGGCCGAAGTAGAGCTGTCCGAGTCTCTGCGCCTCTTGCTGGCAGCACCGCTGCCACAGTTGCAGGTGCCCTGGGAGCGCATGTCGCTGCAAAATATGCGCCTGAACCGCGAGCAACAGCAGGCCCTGCATTGGGCCTTGTACTACGGCTGCTCGATCATTACCGGCGGGCCAGGCGTAGGCAAAACCACGGTGGTCTCCAGTCTGGTGCAGGCCGCCAGGCTGTTGGGCCTGAAAACCAGCCTGGCTGCGCCCACCGGCAGAGCCGCCAAGCGCATGAGCGAGGCAAGCAATACCGAAGCCACAACCATACATAGGCTGCTGAAGTGGGAGCCGGCAAAACGGGCTTTCTACTACGGCGAGGAAAACAAGCTGGACTGTCAGCTGCTCATTGTCGACGAGGTCTCCATGCTTGACGTGAACCTGGCCTGTAGTCTGTTCCGGGCTTTGCGCCCGGGCACCAGGCTGGTGCTGGTCGGCGACAAGGATCAGCTGCCCTCGGTGGGGCCAGGCAGCGTGCTCAAAGACCTGATCAATTGCGGGCGCATACCGGTGACTTTCCTTACGGAAATCTACCGTCAGAAGCAGGGCAGCCGCATCATTTTGAATGCGCACGCCGTGAATCGCGGCCAAAGCCTGGACCTGCGCAGCCCGGCAGGAGACTTGCTCGGCGACTTTTACTGGATCGAGCAGGACGATCCTCAGAAGGTGGCCGAACTGATCTGCCTATTGCTGAGTGAACGTATTCCACGTAGCTTTGGCTACGACGCCATGCGCGACATGCAGGTGCTTTCGCCCATGCGCAAGGGAGCCGCCGGGGTTCTAGCCTTGAACACGCTGTTGCAGGAGAAGCTTAATCCGCCCGATCCCGCCGAGAAGCCCGAGCTGAGGCTGGGCAATCACTTGTTTCGCCTTGGCGACAAGGTAATGCAGACCGCCAATAACTATGATAAATAGGTGTTCAACGGCGAGATGGGGCGCATTAGCCGCATGGGTAGCGAGAGCTTTTCGGTGCTCTACGAGCATGCCGAGGTAGAGTATCAAAACCACGAGGCCGAGCAGCTTTTTCTGGCCTACGCCAGCACGGTGCACAAATCGCAGGGCAGCGAGTTCCCGGTGGTGGTCATGCCAGTGCTTACGCAACATTACGTCATGCTGCAAAGAAACCTGCTTTACACCGGCATGACCCGAGCCAAGAAGCTGCTTATCCTGATTGGTTCACGCAAGGCGCTGGAGATCGCCATCGCCAATAATACCCCGCAGCAAAGAATATCCCTGCTTGAAAAAAGAATCCGCGACTGGCGCTGACAGGCCGGCTGCCTATTGCGTTAATTTAGAACCCATCCAAAAAGGGTGCCTGACAGGAATTTGGACACTAAGACACACCAAGTCGTCTTCGCCTGAAAGGGGCATTACAGTCAAGTGGTCTTTCCGGCGCCCTATAGGGGCGCCACATATGGTACTGCGCTGCAGTGACCTTTTGCCGCCGCGCACTTGAAAAAGCGCGTTTTTGCGCCATAGTATATTTGTTACAAACACTGGTCCGGTAGCTCAGTTGGATAGAGCAACTGCCTTCTAAGCCGTAGGTCGTGGGTTCGAGCCCCGCCCGGACCGCCATTGCAAAGCCCGCTTGACTAATTTTAGCCAAGCGGGTTTTTTTTGTGTCAGGCTCAGTTTAAATCCGGCGTTTTAATTTAAATCTCAGGCTTTCAAAGGAAAAAAAATAAATATAGCTTATATTCGGTGTGTATGCGTATTTTCAAGCTGCGAGGATATAATGACGTATTATGCCAGGCCAGGACAGAGTTTAGCCGAGCATTTGAACCGTGTGGCGGACTTAGCCAAGTTTTTTGGGCAAAAGTTCGACTCAGCGGAATTTTGCTATATTGCCGGCTTGCTGCATGACCTAGGCAAGGCCAAGGCTCAATGGCAGCTATATCTGAATGGGCAAGCAGCGAAAACAAGCCATGCTCCTGAAAGTGCCGTTTTCTGTTTGTCGAAACTCAAGGACGAACTGGGGAGATTGCTTGCTTATGCCATAAAATCCCACCATGCCGGTCTGCCAGACTGGGCTGCCGACCTGGATCAGCTGGGGGATCAGGAAGAAAGTGAGCTGGAAAGAGTCTACGCCGATATTATCAGCCTGCCGCAGGAGGAAGAGCTTAAAGAACGACTGTTGCATGAGATTATAAAAATATTCACTCCGGGGAAAAACAACGCCGAATCAATTGCGTTTTGGGTACGAATGCTGGCCTCCGCGCTGATTGACGCAGACCGCCTGGACGCAGAGGCCCATGAACGAGGTCTGCAACCCCAGGCTTTGTTGCGAAATCCCCCCTGGGAAAAATTGGAAAGAGACTTTGATGATTATATGCTTCGCAAGCAGTCTGAAGCCGCTCCCACCGCAGTCAACCGAATTCGGCGGGAAATCCTGCAGGAGGTTCTGACGAAAGCGGACGGTAAGCCGGGGGTTTATACGCTTAACGTGCCTACCGGCGGCGGCAAGACCCTGACCTCAATGGCCTTTGCTATGAGGCATCGCAGGGCAAATCAACTTAATCGTATTATCATGGCCATACCCTATAATGCGATTATTGAGCAGACCGCGGCAAGCTACAAAAAAATATTTGGCGAAAAATGGGTCTTGGAGCATCATTCGGCATTTGAACTGGCAGACCGCCCCACTTGGCGGCTGGCCGCAGAAAATTGGGACATGCCGATAATAGTAACTACTAACGTACAGTTTTTTGAGTCGCTACTGAAGTCTTCGGCCTCGAGGCTGCGCAAGCTGCACAATATCTGCGGTAGTGTAATCATTTTGGATGAGGCACAGATGCTGCCCAGAGAGCATCTGCATGCTTTGATGACGGTTCTGCGCAGTCTGGTGCGCGATTTTGGCTGCAGCCTGGTTCTGTGTTCGGCAACTATTCCTTGCCTTGAAGGCAATATTCATCAATCCGCATTATTCACCTTGGAAGGGCTGCCACAAGTCACTGACTTGATTGCCGAGCCAGATAAGCTGGCCGCATCTTTGCGCCGCACTGAGATATCACACCTGGGGGAAAAAGAAGTCGCCGAGATCGCCGCCGAATTGGATAAACAAGCACAGGCGCTTTGCATAGTCAACAATAAAAAGGATTGTCAAAAGCTGTTTGAGCAGTTGACTGCGTCTGAAAAAGTCATGCTCTCAGGAAACATGTGCCCAGCGGACCGTCAAAAACGCCTTGCTGAGGTGATTTTCGCCCTGAAAAGCGGGCAGCGCCTGGTTCTTGTGGCAACCTCATTGGTGGAGTGCGGAGTGGACTTGGACTTTCCAGTGGTTTTTCGTGAGTTGGCCGGCATAGACTCGATAGCCCAAGCCGCAGGCAGATGCAATCGTGAGGGTAGGGCAAAACTGCCAGGCAAGGTTTATACTTTCGAGTTCAGCGAGGGCAGACCGCCTCCGACTTTACAGACGGCATGGAACATAGCCAAAGAATTCATTCCACAAAACGGTGTCTGGGAAATGACGCCAAAGCTGTATAGGCAATACTTTACAAGCTATTATGCCAGAAACAATAACTTCGGACAAAAAGAATACTCAGCTTGCTTTCCTATAGGCTTCAATTTTTCTTTCAAAACTTATTCAAGACATTTTAACATGATCAACAACAGCTATTTAACTCCGGTGGTTGTGTGGTATGAAGACTCGGTGAACTTGATTGGAGAGCTGAAGGAAAACGGGCCTGACCGCGCATTGCTGAGAAAATTGCAGGCCTACACGGTGAATGTGCCGATTCGCCAGCTGGAGGTCTGGCGAGCCAGCGGCTGTGTAGAAAACATTCAGGGACTGGATGTGCAGGCCAGCGCGGGACTGTACGAGGAAAGAAAGGGGATTAGACTCTCGGAGGAAAACGCTTTTTATGTGTTTTAGAACTGCAAGGAGCTTATGGTGGAAAACAAAGCACGCAAAAATTTTTGTCTTCGTGTCTGGGGTGACTACGCTGCCTTTAATCGCCCCGAATTGAAAGTGGAAAGGGTCAGCTACGACATTATTACGCCCTCTGCCGCCAGAGCCATCTTTTCAGCCGTTTTTTGGAAACCGGCCATACTATGGCATGTCAGCAAAATTGAAGTGCTCAAGCCAATCAAGTTCTGCTCGCTGCGCCGCAATGAGGTTGCAGCTTTGGCCTCCCCTAAGAGTCACCCTGTGAGTATCGAGGAGCGGCGCCAGCAGCGCGCCGCCTTATGCCTCAAGGATGTAGCATACCGGCTTTATGCGGACATGGAATACCTGCCCCCCGAAAAACGCAGTAGCTTCAATCCCAATGTCGAAGGACCGGAGAGTCCAGGCAAATATTTCTCCATGTTCGAGCGCAGAGCTGGCAAGGGACAATGTTTTTTCACGCCGTATTTGGGTTGCCGGGAATTTAGTGCCAGCTTCGCCTTCATTAATGATGACATGCTTGCAGAAGATACCCTCAGCCACCCCGCCTTGGGGCCGGAGCATGACCGTGATTTTGGCATTATGCTTTACGATATGGATTTTGCCGCCGATCTGAACTCACCGCCGGCAATGTTTTTTCGGGCAAAAATGGAAAACGGTGTTGTTGAGGTCCCCTCCATAGACTCCAAGGAGCTGTTGCGATGATACTTCGAGCCTTGTATGAATATTATCAGAACTCCGCCAAACTACCACCGCCGGGCATGGAGGCCAGGGAGTTCAAATACATGATCCTACTGGAAAAAGATGGCGGCTTCATAGACTTAGTCAAGCTGCTTGACGAGCAGAGGCGCGGCAGGCTGCTGACCGTGCCGCGCTCGTTTAAACGTTCGGGCACAAAGTCTGAAAAATATCCTTTCCTCCTTTGGGATACGGTTGACTTTGTGCTGGGGCAATCAGGAAAAGGAGAACTGGCCAGCGACAAGGATACAGAGACCGCCCAACGAAAGAGAGCGAACTTCATCGAGAAAATTAAAAATCTACCGGAAAATCTGAAAGCGACGCCGCAAATCGGCGCAGTCTTGAATTTTTATAAGAAAGAAGAATACGCCAAGCTGCCATCTCATGCGCTCTGGGAAGAACTCTTGAAGTCCAAGAGCAATCTCACTTTCATTCTCAGGTATGAAGATATTCCGGTGGCAAGCATAGAGGCAGTGGCGCAGTTCTGTGCCCAAGATGAAGACTCGGCTGATAACGATGAAAGTGGCAATGCGCTAAAAGGCAG
>JAAZIY010000311.1 GCA_012800625.1 Lentisphaerota bacterium | reverse complement strand
GCCGGTGTGGCGTGCGCATCGCTGGGGCACAGGTGCCCCTGCTGTGCTTTTTTTGTTGTAGCAAGGCGGTTTTTTCTGGGTGTTGGTTGAAAAAAGCCAAATACCTTATACATTAGGCTTTTGACATAGACTGCATATTTTTTATTCACGCTCATTCAGGAAAGTAACGACATGGGTTCAGTTAAGAAAAAACGGCGCAAGAAGATAGCCAAGCATAAACGCAAGAAACAGCTGAAGGCTCAACGCCACAAGAATAAGTAGGCGGTCTGTTTGTACAAAGGGTTGGGGCAGGTCCCAACCCTTTTTTTGTTTTCTGCCAGCATCTACTCCAGGCGGTCACGAGTCATGTTGAAGCAATCTGTTATTTATTTGCTTGCCTTCTTGCTCTGTCTTTGTTTACCGCTTGCCGGCAATGGCCTGTGCGCGGATGAGGCGCAGTATGAGGCTGCGCCTCTCAGTGAGCTAGACCGGCGGGAGGCCGCGGCCTGGAGCAATTTTGCCCGCGCCGTGTACCTGGCTTCCGAGCCAGGGGCCGATGTGAAGCAGTTGCGCGAGTATCTGAAGGCCTGCCTGCTTGAGCTGCCCGAGGCCAAGCTGCCCATGTTCCTGCTGCTTGGCTCATTTGACGAGTCTGAAAAAGAGCCGGTCTTACAGATTGTCGCCGAAATATTGCAGGCCAACCCTGACAACCGAGCCTTAAACTTGTTTTATGTCGATGGTCTGGTAGCGAATCAGCAAAGCGAGGAGGCCTGTGCCTGGCTGTATGAGCTGGGTACCCGGGAGAACTGGCAAAAACCGGATATTGCGGCGCGCCTGCTGTATCTGCATATTGCCGCGGGGCGTCTGGAGGAGGCCGGCTCGCTTATTGCCAAACTGCGCAGACATAAAGCCCTATTGCAGCAGCCCTTGCTGCGCCTGATGCAGGCCTGGCATCTGATCAAGGCGAACTCTGACTTGAAGCCCAAGGCAAAGCGGCGCATCGAGGCACTGCTGGAATCCTTGGCGCAGCTCGAAGAGCTGAAGACGGACCAGGACTTGTTTTATAAAACCTGCGCGGTGTTGTATGACTATAAGGACTGGGAGCGTATGCAGCGCATCCTCAATCAGGCTCCGGAAGCCTGGAAGAGCGAACCCGCCTGGCTGATGCAGAAGCTGTTGGTTTTTGAACAGCAGCAGGACGGCGAGGGATTGTATGACTTTTATCAAAAGCGCTATGCCAAGCAAAGGCTGCATCCGGGGGTCTTGTCCATACTGGGGCACAGTTTTTATAAGCTGGGAAGCCTGACTTATGCCATAGAGATGCAGGAGCTGCTGCTGCGCGCCAATCCGCAGGCCGAGGGCGAAAGACTGCATCTGGCCCTGCTTTATATGCAGGCCAGGGAAAGCAAAAAGGCGCTGGCCCTGCTGGCGCCGCTGCAAAACAACAGCATGCGAGCCATGCTGTTGATGGCGAATCTATATAGCATGGAAAAAGACTACGCCAAGGCTCTGGCACAGTTTAAAAAAATCGTGGAGGCGGCAAGCAAGTCTGATAATCTGGCTGACATGGGGCAGCTTAACAGCGGGGTTTACGCCAGCTACGCCTGGAATGCGCTGCTCTCCGGCAATGTGGAAATGGCGCTGAAGCTCTATGCTCAGGCCTATAAGCTGGACCCGGAGAGCGCCGAGCTTTGCAACTCCTACGGCTACACCCTGGCGGATGAGAATTTGCAGCTGCCTTTTGCCGAGGAGCTGATCGAAAAGGCGCTAGCTCAAGAGCCGGACAATGTGGCCTATCTTGACAGCCGGGCCTGGGTGCGCTACCGCCGGCAAAAAATGCCGGAGGCGCTGCAGGCGATCTTGCACTGTATCGAGGAAGCCAGCCGAGGCGGCTTTGCCGACCGGGAAATCTGGGAGCATGCCGAGAAGATATTCCAGGCCAATGGGCTGGAATGGCTCGCTGAGCTATACGGATGGAAGGCAGCGCAATAGTTTTTTTTGGACACTAAGACACACTAAGATACACTAAGATACACTAAGACACACTAAGATACACTAAGACACACTAAGACACATTTTTTTCAATTTGGCTTGCAAGGCAGGCTAGGCGTGTTATATTTATTTCCATGCAAATCATTTTAACACACAGCGAGTATTTTTTTCCCCTTTACGGCTTTTATTACTTTAGCCGCCGTACCGGGTGCCACTCACTGTGTCCGGGTTCGGGCAGTCAGGCCTAGGCGAGTCTGACAGCTCCAACAACCCGCTCCCCATCACCCCGCAGTGAATCACCCACTGCGGGGTTTTTTTTGTTTAAAGCAAGAGCAACATAGTCAGGGTTAGCAGTCAGGAGAAAAACAATGATAGTACTATTGAAACGAGACCCGGAGGAGAAGCAGCTGCAGAATCTGCTCGACTGGCTGAGAAGCCTGTCGCTGGATGTGCATATCTCGAAGGGCACCAACTACACCGTGCTCGGCCTGGTCGGGGACACCTCGACCATAGACATGGAGCTGATACAGGCCCTGGACATAGTCGAGAACGTGAAGCGCATACAGGAGCCGTTCAAGAGCTGCAACCGCAAATTCCATCCTGATGACACGGTCATAGAGCTGGGCGGCAAGCCGCTGGGCGGCGGCCAGTTCCAGATCATCGCCGGGCCTTGCTCGGTGGAATCGGAGTCGCAGATAGTGGAGGTAGCTCATGCGGTGAAGGCCGCTGGCGCGGTGGCTTTGCGCGGCGGGGCCTTCAAGCCGCGCAGCTCGCCCTATTCCTTCCAGGGCCTGCGCGATGAGGGCATACGCCTTTTGCTGCTGGCCAAGAAGGCCAGCGGGCTGCCGGTGGTTACCGAGATTATGGATATCTCGCAACTGCCCTTGTTTGAGGAGGTTGACGTTATCCAGGTGGGCGCGCGCAATATGCAGAACTTCGAGCTGCTGAAGGCCTTGGGACGCGAAAAGAAGCCCATTTTGCTGAAGCGCGGGCTTTCGAGCACCATCGAGGAGTTTCTGATGAGCGCGGAGTATATCATGGCCAGCGGCAACGAGGAGGTCATACTCTGCGAAAGAGGCATACGCACTTTCGAGACCCAGACGCGCAATACGCTGGACCTCTCCGCGGTGCCGGTGCTCAAGAAGCTGACACATCTGCCGGTGATCATCGACCCCAGCCATGCCACCGGCTACGCCGAGCTGGTACCCTCCATGTCTTTGGCGGCGGCGGCGGCGGGGGCCGACGGGCTGATTGTCGAGGTTCACAATAATCCGGCCTGTGCGCTTTGCGACGGCATGCAGTCGCTCACGCCGGAGACCTTTGCTCGGCTGGCACCGCAGGCCAAGCAGGTGTCCGCCCTGGTGCGCGAAGGAGGCCTGTTGTGAAAATCGCCATCGTCGGGCTGGGCTTG
>JAAZIY010000310.1 GCA_012800625.1 Lentisphaerota bacterium | reverse complement strand
GCAAAGTTGACGTAGACCTCGGCACTGCCCTCCAGCCCCTTCACCGCCCGTTCTACCGAGGCCGCGCAGCCGGCGCAATGCATGCCGGTGATTTTGAAATTTCGCATAATATATATACTCCCGATTCGGCTTTGCCATAAACAAAAAAACAGTCGAACTTCCTGTGCCTTAGTGTGTCTTCGTGTCCAAATTCATGCAGGTCCAACTTTGGGGACAGGGTCTTTTTAGGCAAATTTCTGCTGTAATTGTTTCAGCTTGTCCAAGTAATATTCTATGTTCTCGTCTCTTTCGCCGGCTTTCGCCTGGCTGAGCAGCTTGCTGTTCTCGACTACGGCGAGCTTCTTTTTGTCTCCGGTGACATAGAACTGAACCTGGTCGCCCTGCTGGTATTTTTCACCGCTGGCGATGGCCAACTCGTAGGCGGCGCTGCGCCTGCCCTTGCCCTCGGCCAGTTTTCTGCTGTATGCTTCCGGCGAGGTGGAAAGATATTCACGCTTGCTCAAGTCCTTCAAAGGCAGGCGATGCTCCCTAATGTCATCTTCATAGCGGCTGTAGAGCGCGGGTATCTCCGCGGCGCGTCCATGCAAGAGCAGCGTCAGCATATCGCGCATATAGTTGCGCTGAAAAGGCTCCAAGCCGCGCGATTTCAGGGCGGCGCCGGTGATGCTTACCTTGCCGTTTTTCTCCAGTAGCGCGTAGTTTTTGCTCTTGTATGCATACATGGCCTGGAACTCGGAGTCCAGCTCCACCTCGATGCCCTCCGGCAGTATGCTTTGCACGCGGCTCTGCATCTCAGCCATGCAGTCGATGTCCTGCGGCGGGCAGAAATAGATGCCGTCGGTGTCCATTTCGATGATTTTAGCGCCGCTTTCAGCTAGATAGCTCTGCATTTTGGCGAGTATGGCTCGACCTTCGGCGGTCACCGCCCTGGCCATGTTGTAATCGTTAAAGGTGCCCTGGGAAAAACCGAGGTAGCCGTAAAAGGAGTTGATGAGTATCTTAAAGCTGCTCTGCAAGGCCTGGTAGTAGTCGCGCTGTTCGGCGTCGGCATGGCGCATGGCATCCTTGGCTTGCAAACGAAAATCGCGCAAACGCCCGAGAAGCCGGCTAAAGACGCCGATCTCGTCGCTGCGCGGACACAGCTTATTGGCCAGGATGATGGAGGGGTACAGGCTGCGCACGTCGATGTGCCAGACATTCTCAAACAGGCCCGGCTCCGCCGAGGCGGTGAGTGCGCCTTGAAAGTCCTGCTGCGCCTGCGGCATGGGCAGGCTTTGCCTGGCTTGTATATATTCGGCGCAGAGCAAGGCGTCTATCCTGGTGGCATTGCCTCGGCTGACGCAGTTTTGGTAGCTGAGCGGCAGTATCTGGGTTTGATAGAAGTAGCTAGGCGAGAGCAGCCTGCTGATGGCATCGGTCTCGCGCACATCATCCAGGGCGTATTCTTTCAGGCGTTCAGGGTCTGCGGCAAACACCTGGCTGATCTGGTCACCTTCCACGTATGTTCGGTCTTCGGCGGCCAGGCCGAAGTATTTTGCGGCCGCCTTCAGTCCGTAGCTGTCCATGTCCCTCTGTACCACGTCATGGAGCATGACCAGTTGATAGGTGTCCACCACATGCCTGCCGTATATATGGTAGCGCATGTAGGCCACGATGCGCTCGGCGGCATAGAATCTTGAGGCCCTTGCTGTGACGCCGCGGCCTCCTCGCCCCAGGTTAAGGCCGATTCTGTATCGCCGACAGCGTTTTTGCAGATATGGCAGATCGAAATTAAAGATATTGTGTCCCTCGATAACATCCGGGTCGCGCTGTTGCACCAGTTCAATCATCTGCTTTAGCAGTGCCTTCTCGCCCTGCCCTTCGGAGCTTAGGCAGGTTTCCCAGCCACTGCTGTCGCGCAGGGATACCAGGATAACCTCGTCTCCCTCGCGCTCGGCGTTTGGAAAGCCGCCGGGCAGTTCGCACTTGCACTCGATGTCCAACTGCAGACGCTTCAGCTGAGGAAAACTCATGCCGCGAAACAAACGCAAGGGCAACATAGTCAAGAGCTGCTGCACATGATCGTTGAAAATCCGATACGGAGCCAGCGGAGAACTCGGATTCTGACCAGTGATCGCACGCAGTTTTTTGATGGCGGCGTCATAGCTGTCCAGGTCCGGAAAAAACACCAGGCTGCGCAGGCTGCCCTGCCCGGCCAAATCGACAATCTCCTCAGACTTTTCCAGTTGTCCTGCCAGTTCCGGGCCGGAACACAATAGCCAGGGCTGAAAGGGCAGTATTTCACTGTGCACCAGCTCTTCAGACTGGCGGCGAAATAATTCACAGCGCCCCTGTTCGTCGACTTCAAGAGCAACGATGCGTTCTTCACTGCTAAGTACTAATTGACTAATATCCATAAAACACCTCCTGCCTTAGTGCCCCTTCGTGTGACTTCGTGTGCCTCTGTGCCCTCCCCCCTTCGTGTCCTTCTCCTCTTCGAGCACCGTCTTCCTTGACTGCTCCCTTTTCCCAACAAAGCAAAACGGGCAAGCGGCTTATGCGGCGCCGCAGGCGCCGCATAAGCCCTTAGTGTGCCTTCGTGCCCCTTCGTGTCCCTTCGTGCCCTCCCCCCTTCATGTCCAAAACCTCTCTTAGGACGGGGTTTAGTTAAAGCTTTCGATCTTGAGCAGCTTCAGGTCCAGCCCCATATCCATGATCTCGGCATAGATTTCTTGCGATAGCGCTGGCTGTCCCTTGCTGCTCATAGCATCCACTACCAGGGTGATGCTGTATAGTCCGTTGGCATAGTCAAAAGTACTGTCGGCACTCTGCAAAGTGCTGTCGGAACGCTGTTTGAAGTAGTCAAGAAGACGCTGGTTCATATCCTTGCAGGTGGAAACAATGCTGAGCTTGAGGGTCAGGAGACGGCGCGCATTGGCGATGAATCTTTTTGCCAGCAGCAAAACCAGCAGCATCCCGATGCCCACCAACACGGCTTGCCAGAGCCAGCCGAAACCGCAGGCCATGCCTATGGCCGCAGCCAACCACATGCAGGCCGCCGTGGTCAGACCGCGCACAAAAAAACCGGACGTCAGTATCGTGCCGGCGCCAAGAAAACCTATGCCGGAGACGATCTGCGCCGCGATGCGCCCCGGGTCTCCATAGACCCCGTTGACATTGTGCAGCGAGATGGAGATCGAGGTGAACAAGGCCGCGCCCACGGCGACCAGCATATGCGTGCGAAAGCCGGCGGCACGCCCATAGATGTCCCTTTCAAAGCCGATCAGGCCGCCTAGAAACAAGGCGGTCGCGATGCGCAGCAGGAAACTTGACACCTCCATGTTGTTTTTCTCCGTAAAAGATTTATAGTTATACCCTGTGCGGAGTTCCTGAGCAGGGACTTTTTTGGACACCAAGACACAGCAAACCTTGAAACCCTCCTACATAAGGGTATAATATAGCCCTGCTAAACGAGTTTATTCATGCCCAGCCTGCAACGCAGTACGAATGTCAGCCTGTTTTCACGTCTGGACTACTTTGCCTTGACTCTGCAAGTCATCCTGCTTGGCGTCGGTGTGATTTTCATCTACGGCACCGGCATTGAGATAGGCGGCGACTTTGCCAGCAAATGGTACAAGCAACTGCTCTGGATAGGCCTGGGGATAATGGTATATGTGGCCTCTGCCAGCGTTGACTACCGCCTTCTGGGCAAGGTCTCTGCCTTCTTTTATGTCGCAGTGCTGCTACTGCTTTGCTCGCTTTTTTTTATCGGAGCCACCATCAACGGCTCGCGCAGCTGGATAGTGTTGCCCGGCCTGGGCTTGCTGCAGCCCTCCGAGTTGGCCAAGCCGGTGACACTGCTGTTTGCCTCCTGGGTCGCCAGCCTGCCGGCAGTGCGCAACAATAATTTCCCCGCCGCCATACCCATTTTAGCAGTCGTTATGCTGCCGGTCTTCCTGGTCTGCCTGCAGCCGGACCTGGGCACAGCGCTGGTCTTCATGCCTTTTAGTGTGGCGCTGCTGCTGCTCAGCGGTCTGCGCTGGCGCTGGTTCTTCCTCGGGCTGGCGCTGTTGCTGCTGGCCTTGCCACCCGCCTTCCGCCTGATGGCTCCGCACCAGAAAGAACGCATCAAGGTCTTTCTAGAAGCGCCCAGCGAGGCCCTGCTGCTGGCCGGCAGCCCGTTCATCTCCGAGAAGCTCGAGCAAAAGCTGAGCGCCCGGAAGGAGGCTTTTTTCGCGGTCAAGGGCGGCGGCTTGCGTGACAGTTGGAACGCCGAGCAGTCCCTGCTGGCGGTGGGCAGCGGCGGGCTTTACGGCAAAGGCTATCTGAAAGGCACGCATCATGTGCTGGGATATCTGCCCAAGACGGTGGCACCCACCGACTTTATCTTCTCGGTTATCGCCGAGGAGAGCGGCTTCATCGGCAGCATGGTGCTGCTTATCCTTTTTTGTTGCCTTATCCTCTGTTACTGCCGCACCGCGCTCTTGGCCAGAAACAGCTTCGGCGCCAACCTGGCACTGGGCGCGGCAGTGATCCTGGCCACACATATCATCATCAATATAGGCATGACCGTGCAAGCACTGCCCATCATCGGCATCCCCCTGCCTTTCGTGAGCTACGGCGGCTCCTTTATGGTCTGCATCATGCTGCTCTCCGGACTGGTGCAAAATGTGCATCTGCGCAGAAGAATGCCGCAACATGAAGACGACAAGCAATAACAACATTGTTAAACTGAAAAAGCTGCTGCGGGATTTTTTCCTGCCCAGCCTGCGGGCCTCATACCTGCTGCGGCTGCTTTGCGTCGCCATGCTCAGCGTTGGCTTCTTCGGCCATGTCTGCCGACCGGCCTGGACCAATGGCGAGAGCATGCTGCCCAGCATACAAAACCACCAGTTCCTGTTTTTCTGGCTGCCGGCATACTGGTTTTCCAGCCCGAAAGCAGGGGACATCGTGGTTATCAAAGTGGCCGGCAGCAAGGTCTTCCTGCTTAAACGGGTGCTTGCCACTGCCGGTCAGCGGGTCGCCTTCAAACAAGGCAGGCTCTTTGTCGATGGCAAGGCGGAAAGCGCCTACTGGGCCAGCCTAAGCCCCAGCGACTGGAACCTGCCTGAGCGCCGGGTGGCCAGCAATCACGTCTTTGTCGTAGGTGACAACCGTAGTATGCCGCAGAGCCAGCACCAGTTTGGCGAAGTGGAAATCAGGCGCATCGTCGGCAAACCCATACTGCTGAAAAAACACAAATCAAGACCCGCCGCGATTTCGGCGCCCTCAACTTAAACCCGGGGTTGCACCATCATGCAGAAATACCGCGCCCTAATCCCGCTCGCCATAGTCGTGCTGCTAAGCGCCTGGCTGGCATATACCCTGCGACCTAGTGATGAAAAACGCATAGCTAAAAACCTAAACCAGGTATGCCTCATCCTAAGCAAGGGCGAAAGTGAAAACCCGGCCCTGCTCGCGTTCAAAATGTTCGATTTTGCCAGATTCTGCGCCGAACAAGTCAGCTTCGATATCGAGGAGGCGCCTATCAAAGGAAGCTACAGTAATGAACAGCTGATCAGCGAAGCAAGCAGATATAGAGCCATGTGCGAAAGCCTGCAGCTCAGCATCATGGACCTGGAAACCGAAGTCAACGATGAAAACCAAGCCCTGGTCAGAGGCACACTGAAAGTGAAGCTGACAGCGCAGGGATACAGCTTCGACGAGATGCTGCCGCTGCAAATACAAATGCGCAAAATCGAGCGGGCCTGGAAAATAACCCGGGTCGCAAAAGTGAAAATCTTTAGCAAATAAAGGAAATCGGACGAATCGGACGAATCGGACGAATCGTTTTATCGGACGAATCGGACGAATCATTTTAGCGGAGCATATTTAGATGTCATCAGCTCAAGACTACTTTTATTCGCCTTATTTTGAGCCTCTGGGGAAAGGCGAGCTGCGTTGCACGCTGTGTCCGCGGCAATGCCGCATCAAGCCCGGCGACTTAGGGCGCTGCCTGGTGCGCCGTAACGTCGCAGGCCGTCTGCAGAGCCTGGTCTATGGGCATCCTGCCGCCTTGCAGGTGGATCCCATCGAGAAAAAGCCCCTGCATTACTGGAAACCCGGCAGCCGCACTTTCTCGTTGGGGACCTTCGGCTGCAACATGAGCTGTCTTTATTGCCAAAACGAGCATCTTTCGCGTTCCGGCTCACAGCGTCAACAGGAGTACAGCTACCTCTCTCCCGCCGATATCGTGCGCTTGGCAAAATTGAAGAACTGCGCCAGCATCGCCTTTACCTACAATGAGCCTACGGTTTTTCAGGAATACGCCCTGCATATCGCCAAAGAGGCTAAAAAAGCCGGATTGGGCACCGTCCTGGTGAGCAATGGCTGGATCATGCCCGAGGCGCGACAAGAGCTATATGAATATATCGACGCGGCTAATATAGATATCAAAGCCTTTTCCGAAGAGTTCTACCGCAAGCTCTGCGGAGCATCCCTGGCCGATGTGCTGGAAAGCTGCCGCCATCTGCGCCATGTCAGCAAAAGCCATCTGGAGATCACTAACCTGGTGATCCCAGGCTATAATGATGAACCAGAATTGATTGTGAAGCTGCTGGACTGGGTCGGGCAGGAGCTGGGCAAAGATACACCGCTGCACTTCAGCGCATATTACCCGGCCGGAGGCTTTGAGGCGCCGCCTACCAGCCCGCATACCCTGAGACGCATCGAAAACAGGGCAAAAGAGCGCGGCTTCAGCCGTATCAGTCTAGGCAATCTTCGTTAAAGACTATCGCCTCGAAAACACTGAAACGAGCAGCCTCGCTCTTCCAGGCATCCCGGGGCAAGCCAGCCTTGCTGGCAAGCTCGGACAGAGTGGTCTCCAGACCCCAGCCCTGCTCAGGAGCAACCTGTGGCAAAAACACAGCGCTGCGACCGCGCAAGGACAAGGTCATGCCGTGGCGACCGATAACAATATCATTGTAGGAGGAAACCTGGCGCTCTGGAGTCAAGGCCGAGACCTCGATGACTATGTCGCCTAACTCCCTGGCTCGCAAGGGCGGAAAACGCGAATCCGAAAAGGCGGCGTCCTGAGCCCTGTCGATGACCGCCTCGTACAGCGGCCTGAAAGCGCGTATCTCACCTATGCAACCGCGTAAAAAGCCAGTGGAACGCAGGTTTAAGGTGACAAAACAGGCCATCTGTGCGCGTACATTGTCGCTGGCCTCTACCGCAAAAATATCGGGGGGACATCTCTGCGATTCTTCCAGGGCCCGGGTTATAGCGCGCCGTGCAAAAGAAAGCAATAGTTTTTTGTCTTCAGTAGTAAGCATTATTCCTCCGATAAAAAGATACGTCCGATACGTCCGATTCGTCCGATAAAATGATACGTCCGATTCGTCCGATAAAATGATACGTCCGATTCGTCCGATACGTCCGATAAAATGATTCGTCCGATTCGTCCGATTCGTCCGATAAAATGATACATCCGATTCGTCCTATTCGTCCGATAAAATGATACGTCCAATTCGTCCGATTCGTCCGATTCGTCCCACAAGCCCCCTCCTTTTCTTAGTTTTTTCTGGGCAGGTAAGCAGCAGCGGAAAGATAGCAGACAAAGGAATCCTCCGCAGGGCTGTCAGCACTATTGCAGTAATGCAGCAGCCTCAGGCCGGCATCGCCATCGAGCATACACAGCATCAGAGCCAAGGCGTAATGTCCGCAGATAGTGGCTCCGCTTTTGGCCATGAAGGCCAGAAATGCGGCGCTGTCCTGCTTTTGCAACAGCGCAAAAGCCTGCAGGTCCATTTCCCGCACCCGTTCCTGGTGCCTTTCGCTAAAAGGCCTGTAGCCGAAGTTCTCGCCGTAGTGCGTAAAGTCCGAGCTGATGATTAGCAGGGTATCCTCGTTCCAGACGCTTTTGATCGCCTTGGCGGCGGCGCGCAGCGGCTCTGGCTGCATGGCGCCAATGATCAGCGGCAGTATCTTAGCTTTCGGCAGAGCGTACTGTATCAGCGGATATTGTATCTGGGCGGCATGCTCACCCAGATGTATGTCATCGCTGAACTTCAGGCTAAAAAGCCGGTCTATCTGTCTGGCACCCTCCTGGTCTAGCGGGCTTTCGCCCAAGGGGGTCTGCACGCCAGCCGCCGCTGCGGCGCAGACCTGGTTGGGCAGATGCCGCCGATGGCTGGGAGCAAGCAGGATAACACGCGAGAAATCCTGCTGCAATACCTCGCGTATCCCGTGCAGGGCGCATGACAGTGAATAAACATAGCCGGCATGGGGTAAAATCAACAGGTTGGGCGCTTGTGCCGGCGGTGATGCCGCAGGCAAAGACGCCAAGCCCTGCTCTATCATGCGCCGCAAGGGCGAGGAGTCGCCGGGATACCAGCTACCAGCCAGAGCAGAAGGAAGCACAGAACGGTTAAAACCACCAGAGGAAGAAAACATTTTTAGCATAAGTCACTCCTTTGCTGGAAATATAACCCCTCAAAAGCCTTGTCACAAACAAAGCTGAAAAGCAACTGCTAGTTCGGGGCGAAACCGGCGGGTTTCCGAACACGAAGACACACAAAGCAGTGTCAGCGCCTCCTCATTGGGGAAAATCGTCGCTACAGCTGGCAATTCCGCTAAAAACTGTTATCTTTTATTAGTCCGATAAAACGATACGTCCGATTCGTCCGATTCGTCCGATAAAATGATACGTCCGATTCGTCCGATAAAATGATACGTCCGAT
>JAAZIY010000309.1 GCA_012800625.1 Lentisphaerota bacterium | reverse complement strand
TTAGTCTCTTAGCACAGTTTACTATAAAATGGCGTATCTACTTGCGCTGTAGGCGCATAACCATGCTTAACCCCAGGCTTTAGCCTGGGATGCAGGCAGCCATCAAAACCGGCGCCTCGTAGAGGCGCTACGATCCCCACCTTTTTGGACGGGATCTAAAATAGACCCGTCCAAAAAGCCCTTGAGCCACTACAGCACGCACAAGAACACTAAGAGGAAGCTGATTAAGCAGACAAACTATAATTCCAAGATTTCGAACAAAACGTTTTCATCTAAAAAACCGAAAAAGCGATGAAGCTTTGCTAGAAATTTTTTCAGGAAAGTTTTTTGTTTCAGTAATACAGTCATACTGTGATACTCAGGCAAAAGTTTCCAGTGGGCGTAAAGGGCCGATGTCCGGATTATGTCCGGATCCTCAGGTATATGCAAGCAGGAAACTTCTTGATAATAAGTACAACGGATTCAAGATAAATCAGTTCTGTCTTCTCTTGCTATTTTTTTCAGTTGTTTCAACGTGGCCAGATTTGTCCGGATATGGCCAGACAAGCGAATTATGTGCGCTCCTTGCTGCGGCGATATGCGGTCGCTGGCCCAGCTTATTGGCGCTAACTTAAACCCCGTCCAAAAAGGTCATAACGCCGAAAGGCCGTTAGTGGCGCCCCTACAGGGCGCCGGGTTCGTTTGCTGTTCTTCGCACCGCCGCTGCGTCCTTCCCAAACCCGATACTCACACCAAAAAGGAGTCCGTATATAGTACACGCTCATAGCGTGCTTTTGCCCACGCCGCCGCTACGTCCTTCCCAAACCCGATACCCACACCAAAAGAGAGCCGTATGTAGTACACGCTCATAGTGTGCTAATTTTCTGCCAATCCGTTTACTCCATTCAAATCCAGTTTGGCGTATACGAAAAGAAGGCTCTAGGGAGTGAAAAAATGCACGTACCGAGCGTGTACTACATACGGAAATCCTTACGGACAAGCAAATCTGACCAGGGCAAGAGGAACAGGAGAGCCGAGGTGCAGCACGCTGAAGCGTGTACTACATACGTGGGACGGGAACTGGGACAAGCCGACTTGAAGCCTATTGGCGCTAACTTAAGCCGGAAAAGTTTGGTGTGTCTTCGTGTGTCTTCGTGTGTCTTCGTGTCCAAAATCCCACCCGCTCCTCTTTTTAGACGGGGTCTAAGTCAAGAGGATTTTTGCTGGGGTAGTTACACACTAAGGCACAGTAAGTTTTTGCCTTAGGGGTTCAGTGCCTTCAGGCCTGGCGAAGACGGCTTTTCCAGGCCGTCTGCGATGACAATGCCGCGTCCGGTCTTTTCGCCCTTGGCATATAGGCCCTGGTCTATTTTGATGCCGCCGGAACTGATTTTGCGTATACCGGGGTTGTGCTGGCGATAATATTCCGCTAGTCTGCGCTCCTGCTGCAGAACCAGGGCGCAGCACTCAGACTCCGGCTGCTTGTCTTCACCCAGCAGCTTGGCAAAGCCCTGCAAGACGCCGATGCTGAAGTCGCGCTTCATGCGCACACCCGGTTTTTTTATATTCTGCTTGCGGCAAAGCTCAGACCAGGAAGCCTCGATTTGCCGCTGAAGACAGTCGTATACATAGCCGGCAATTTTCAGGTTGCCCAAGGTGCCGTGCAGTTTTAAGACCTTGAGCCAGCGTTCGCCGCTAAAATCCGGCACCTGGTCCCAGATACAGAGCACCTTGAAGTGATCCTGTAAAATATTGGCCATTATATAGTCCGGCAGCTCTAGCCTGGCCTTGGCCTCACCCAGAAATATCATATGAAACTGGGTTTCCTGCGTATCCTGAGTAAGCTCCAAGGCGTATTTTGCGCTTAGTTGCCTGGCTTTCAGCAAGGCTACCTCTGCCTCGTGTATATTGCCGCTTTCCGACAAGGCAAGCAATTTGCGCAGCTTCTGCAATACCTGATCCTGCTTGCTGGCAGAGCCTTCGGCGGCAAGCAACCTCTGGTCCATAGTGGGATAGTGGCTCGAGGCCGAGGGATTGCTGCCTAAACGCAGACAGATTTTCCGGAATGTTGGCCCGTGAGCGCTCTCGCTAATATGAGGATAACACTCATCAATCACCAGGTGAGCCAACTCATGCAGCAGCACCTCGCGCACGGCATACCAGGGATGCTCGAGAACCAATTCCAGCCTCAGCTCCAGCAGACGCTTGGGTGCAGAATGCCAACGCCCCCAGACGCTAAGGCCGGGAACCAGCGCGATAATTGGCTTGCGCAAAGAACGGCGCAGTGAGGGCGGCAAAAAAAATATCGCATTATACAACTCCTGCTGAAGCATGGAGACGATATTGCTATGCAGGCCTTCATGGTAATAAAAATTTAATTTTGCAGTGGAGTTTAGGGTCATATCGGCAATCGTGGAAGTAAGCTTTCAAAATAAACGAGGGAGTTTCGTGAGTCTCAGTACCCGAAACTCTCTTTTTTGAACCAAGATTTTGCGCTCATTTTATATTGGCGTGATACTCCTGCAATGAGCAGAGGCGGTCCTGGCCTTGCAGCCTGGCGGCAATGCCATTGGCAGTGGCCACTGCCGCGGCCACTGTGGTAATATAGGGTATGCCATAGCGTATGGCGTTTTTGCGTATGTAGGAGTCATCCTTGGCGCTGGCCTTGCCTATGGGTGTATTGATCACCAGCTGTATCTCGCCGTTTTTGATAACGTCGACGATATCCGGGCGGCCCTCGTTGATCTTGGCGATCATGTCAACCTCAAGTCCGTTTTCACGCAAGAACAAACAGGTGCCCTCGGTGGCCAAAAGACGGAAGCCGAGCTGGCTGAATTTTCTGGCCGGCGGCAAAATGCCCTCCCGATCCAGCGGGTTCACTGTGATCAAAACCGTACCGCTTTCCGGCAGAGCCGGTTTGGCGGCCTCTTCGGCCTTGAAAAAGGCCAGTCCGAAACTGGCGGCCATGCCCAGTACCTCGCCGGTGGAACGCATCTCTGGACCGAGCACCGGATCAACTTCTGGCAGCATGGAAAAAGGAAACACCGCCTCTTTCACGCCAAAATGCGGTATGCTCTGCAGGCGCAGCCCCAGCTCGCCAACCTTTTTTCCCATCATCACCTCAGTGGCCACCTTGGCCATGGACAGGCCGCAGACCTTTGAGACCAGCGGCACGGTGCGCGAAGCGCGAGGGTTAGCCTCAAGCACATAGACCTTGTCATCACAAATGGCATACTGCATATTCATCAGGCCAACCACACCCATCTGACGGGCAATCCGGCCAGTGTACTCGCGTATGGTATGCATCTGCTTCTCACTCAGAGTGACAGGTGGGATGACGCAGGCCGAGTCGCCGGAATGCACGCCGGCCAGCTCGATATGCTCCATGATCGAGGGCACAAAACAGTCCGCGCCGTCGGCAATGGCGTCGGCCTCGGCCTCGATGGCATTTTCCAGAAAACGGTCTATCAGTATGGGGCGCTCTGGCGTGACATCGACGGCGGCGTTGACATAGCGCCGCAGCATCTCCTCGTCCCTGACCACTTCCATGCCGCGCCCGCCGAGGACGAAAGAGGGCCTGACCATGAGCGGGAACTGTATTTGCCTGGCGATGCTCATGGCCTCTTCCAGGTTGCTGGCCATGCCGCTTTCAGGCATTGGTATGCCCATCTGCTCCATCATCTGCCGGAACTGGTCTCGGTCCTCGGCCATTTCTATGGTTGCTGGTGCTGTGCCTAGGATGCGCAGGCCGCTGCGCTCCAGATCCGAGGCCAGGTTCAGCGGCGTCTGCCCGCCAAACTGCACAATGATGCCCAGCGGTTTTTCTTTTTCGTAGATGCTAATAACGTCCTCGAGGGTGACTGGCTCAAAGTAAAGCTTGTCGGAGCTGTCATAATCGGTGGAAACCGTTTCCGGGTTACAGTTCACCATAATGGTCTCAAAGCCCATTTTTCGCAGTGCCTGAGCGGCGTGTACGCAGCAATAATCAAACTCTATGCCCTGCCCTATGCGTATGGGCCCGCCGCCCAGCACCATCACCTTGCGCGGGTTGTCGCTGACAAGGCTCTGGTCCTCGATATTATAGCTCGAATAGTAGTAACGCGCGTCCTCGACGCCACTGACCGGCACGCTGGCCCAGGCCTGCTTCAAGCCCAGGCTTAAGCGTTGCTTGCGAATCACCGCCTCGGGGGTTTTCAACAGGCGCGAAAGATAGAGGTCCGAGAAGCCGTCGCGTTTAGCTCGTATAAGCAGTTCGTCGGGCAGCACATGGTCCTGATGTCGCAGTATCTCCTTTTCCAGCTCGACCAGCTCTTGCATCTGCTCGAGGTACCAGGACTTGATGCCGGTCTTGCGCTGCAGCTGGTAGATCTCCGCGCCTTTGCGCAAAGCCTCGTAGAGCAAGAACTGCCTCTGGCTAGTAGCGAGGTTGAGCCTTTCCATCAGCTCGGACAAGCTCAGACTGGCGTAGTTTTTGACGAAGCCCGGGCCGGGATTGCCGCTCTCCAGCGAGCGCAGGGCCTTCATAAAGGCCTCCTTATAGGTCTTGCCTATGCTCATCACCTCGCCAACCGAGCGCATCTGAGTGCCCAGCTTGTCCTCCACACCCTGGAATTTTTCAAAGGCCCAGCGCGGGAATTTGACCACGACATAGTCTTCGTCGGGCGTATATTTATCCAGGCTGCCCTCCTTCCAGTAGGGCAGCTCATCCAGCGTCACTCCGCTGGCCAACAGGGCTGAAACGTAGGCTATGGGGAAGCCGGTCGCCTTCGAGGCCAGGGCTGAAGACCTCGATGTGCGCGGATTGATTTCTATGACCACGATGCGCCCATCTATGGGGTTGTGGGCAAACTGCACATTTGTGCCGCCGATAACGCCGATGGCCTCCACAATGGCATGGGCCTGTTCTTGCAGGCGCCGCTTCAGCTCATCACTGGCGGTCAACATGGGCACCACGCAGAAGGAGTCGCCGGTATGCACGCCTACCGGGTCGACATTTTCAATGAAGCAGACGCTGACCATCCTGCCCTTGCCGTCGCGCACCACCTCGACTTCGAGTTCCTCCCAGCCCAGCAGCGACTCTTCAATGAGCACTTGTTGCGCCATGCTGGCCAACAGGCCGCGCTGTGCTGTGCTGCGCAGCTCCTCGATATTGTAACAGAAGCCGCCGCCGGTGCCGCCCAGGGTGTAAGCCGGGCGCACCACCACCGGAAAGCCAATCTGTTTGGCGGCCAATTCGGCCTGCTCGACGCTGCCCACCACCTCGCTGCGAGCCTGGTCTATGCCTAATTCCTGCATGGTCTCCTTGAAGGCATTGCGGTCCTCGCCGCGTCTAATGCCTTCGAGCTGCACGCCGATGATGCGCACGCCGAACTTGTCAAGCAGACCGGCCTCGGCCAGCTCTGAAGACAAATTCAGCGCCGACTGCCCCCCCAGGTTGGGCAGCAGCGCATCGGGGCGCTCTTTTTCAATGATTTCCGCCATGCGCTGTACATTGAGCGGCTCTATATAGGTGATGTCGGCGGTCTCCGGGTCGGTCATAATGGTGGCCGGATTGGAGTTCACCAGAAGCACCTCATAACCCAAGCCGCGCAATGCCTTGCAGGCCTGAGTGCCGGAATAATCAAACTCGCAGGCCTGGCCTATGACTATGGGGCCAGAACCAATAATCATCACTTTTTTAATATCCCTGCGCCGAGGCATAACTACTCCTACATAAGCACTAGTGAAAGACGTTCAGAGAGAATTAATATTTCGCCTTCGCTAGCAGCCAAGGAAATTCTTCTGCGCCGGGTTCATAATATAAGCGCGGAATCAGCAGAGAACAAGCCGGAACAGTCAGTTTTCTTAGTGTGTCTTAGGAACTATGAAAAAACAAATTGTTAAACTTTGCTGAGCAGATTCGCTTTCTTTCTATACAGTATATTCGGGTTTTTCTTGTACATACTGACCAGAAACAACTCAACTTGACAATTTGAATTTTCATAGT
>JAAZIY010000054.1 GCA_012800625.1 Lentisphaerota bacterium | reverse complement strand
ATCCAGACAGCAACCTGGCCTCTTTGGGGGCGGCGACTTTAACTGACAGCAGCAATATAGACGGGAAAGCCAGTGACTGGGCTGCCGCATCAAGTGCCCTGGCCTGCGGTCAGAAAACCCGCAATGGTCTGTTGGCGCTGGACCATGAAGCGCGCCCTCTGACCAGCCTGGCCAGGATGCTGCAGGAGAAAGGCTGGAAAATAGGCCTGATTAGCAACGGCACACTCAATCAGCACTCAGGAACAGCGGCATTTTTTGCCAGACGCCAGCAAAGCGAGACCCTGGCTATCCTGGGAGACTTGTGCAACAGCCGCTTTGACCTTATCGCCTGCGATAAAATAGAAATGCCCGGCGATTACACTGAGGGAAGATTGAACGCCTTAATCAAAAGACCTAAATATCAGTTGGCAAACTGGGCCGGACTAGGTCAATTAAACCCCAAACAAAAAATATTCCTGCTTGGCTCAGCCAAGAATGAAGAGGGCATGGAGGCCGGTCAGGCTCTGAATCTGGCCGAGCTTTGTGCCAAAGCCATAGAACTGTTGCAAAACCCGCAGGGCTTCCTGCTGATCGTTGAAAATGCCAAATTCGCGCAGTTTGCGCAGGCGGATAAACCAGAGGCGCGAGAACAGGAACTGCTGCTCCTAGACCAGGCGCTGGGCTGGGCAATGAAACTACAGAAGGAAAAACCAGCGGAAACCCTGCTGCTTTTCAGCTCCGACTACGACGCTGCCGCGCCCGAAAAACCGGTTTACAGCTGGCTGAGTGCCGCTAATGCCCCAAAGCTTGCTCCAGGGCTTAAAAACAGCGATGCGCCAAAACTCTTGGCCCAGGCGGCAGGCATAGATAAGGCAAGCTTCGAGGCCGCCGCCAAACAAGCTTCGTTGCCCTTGCTTACCAATAAAAGAGCGCAGGACTGCATCATGCCCTTCAGCGCTGATACGCAAAGCATCACGCTGAGATACGGTTTATTGGAAAAGGCTCGCAAGCCCCTGGTTGCCAAATTGTATAATGCGGAGGGCAAAGAAATAGCTAGCAGGACAGTAGATGAGCAGTTTGGCTTTATCAGCTTCGAGCAACTGCAGCCGGCGAGCAAATACGCTGCCACGCTGGAAATAGACGCACAGACCATAAAAATGCCGGACCTGCAAACCCTGCCGCAACCCAAAGGCAAGAAACTCTTCAGCTTTGCGCTCCTGAGCGATACCCATGTCTCGCTGTTTCCAGACCTGAGCTATGGACGACTGCACGCCAGCAGCAGACAAATCATGCAGGACATAATCGCAGACCTGAACCGCGAAAAAGTGCCGCTTATACTGCATCCCGGCGACCTCTGCGACGCCAGCCTGCCCAGCGAATTGGAGGCCTGCTGGCAAATCAGCAGCAGATTCCAAGGAAAATTTATCGTGGTGCCCGGCAATCATGACCGCTTCCGCGGTGAATTCGGCAGCAAATGGCTGGAGTACTACGGCGAACCAGCCGGACTGCAAGAGTTCCAAACAGTGCAAATACTTAGCTTGGACACCGGTAACGGGCGCCTGGGCAAAGCCGCTAACCTGGCAGCCATCAAAGCACTGGACCCTAAACGCCCCTGCATAGTTATCAGCCATTATCAAATGCTGCCAGACCTGGCGCAGATCAACGACAAAGACTCAGCAGTACATGACCGCGACAAGCTGCAAGAGTACCTGGACAAGCTGGGAAACAGCAAGGCAGTTATCTATGTCGGCCATAAAAATAAGCCCTGCCAAGTGCAGCTGGGCAAGGTGACGCAAATCAATGCACCGCAAACCACTCAGTTTGTGGACGCATACCTGCTCGTTGAAGTCTATGAGGATGGACTGCTGCAAAGCCTGAGACCGGCCAGTGACGCCTATACCTCGGAAAGGTCTAGACGCCTGGGGGGAGCCGGCATGGCCAGGGCTGAAAATGCCTTCAGTATCTGGAATCAATTCATACCCTGGCCGGATAATTAAACCCCGCCTAAAAGTAAAAGCTTAAAAAACACTTGCTGTGCCTTCGTGTTCCT
>JAAZIY010000005.1 GCA_012800625.1 Lentisphaerota bacterium | reverse complement strand
ATAAAAACGCAAATTTCCTGCTAAAATTCTAATTTTAGACGAAAACTACTTGGTGTGTCTTAGTGTAGCTTCGTGTGTCTTAGTGTCCAAAATTCTGCCAGGCCACCTTTTTGGACGGGGTCTATCATAATTATTTTGGGAACATCCATTCGGTGAAAAGAGAGATGGGAAAACATGATACAAGTTGCACAATGCTGGGATGATGGGGTCCTTAACGATATCCCTGTGGCTGAACTTTGCCGGAAGTATGGCGCCAAGGCGACCTTCAATCTCAATCCTGGCCTTCACTTGAAGTCCAGGAGGATTACTGAAGGATGGACATATCGCGACGGCTATTGTCCGGGACGGCTGGCCTGGAGTGAGGTGAACAGCGTTTACGAGGGCTTCGAAGTCGCGTCGCACACGATGAACCATTGCAATGCCGGCGAGGTTGACGACCGGGTGTTTCTGGAGCAGAGCCTGGGCGCACGAAACGTGCTCGAAGACCGTTTTGGCAAGCCCTGCCCTGGTTTTGCCTGGCCTTGCGGTCGCTACACGCCGGAAACGATGCAGCTGCTTCGGGAAGCCGGCTTCGCATATGCGCGCAGCACGGAAAATGTCGCCCAAGTCTTGCCCTGTGCGGACCCGATGGCGTTTCACAGCAATTGCCACTTTATGAATCCGCAGTTCTGGAGCATTTTCGAAGCCGCCAGGGCCTGCGGCGTTTTTTATTTCTGGGGTCACAGCTATGAGATGATGGAAGATGAGAAACTGTGGCAGCAATACGAGGACAAACTGCAGCGTTTTGCCGCCGATCCCGATATCGAATGGGTGAACGTGGTGGACCTGGTCGCTGAACGCAAATGAAGTTCCCCTGGCCGCAACCCCGCCCAAAAAGCTGGATTGGCAGGATTTTGGACACGAAAACAGATAAAGCTACACGAAGACAGAGCAAGTTTTCTTCGTTTAAAATTTAGGGTTTTAGGCAAAAAAATGGAGAGTAGCGGCTTTTAGCCCCGCTGGCTCTGGATTCCGGAATGAAAAAAACTGAGCTAGTGAAGGCAGCGGGACGAGAATTTGATTCTGCAAGACTGCTGCCTTGCTCTATATCTAAAAAAAGCCGCAATCATCCATTATATTATGTGTTTCCCTGCAAATAACTCGGCTATGAAACTATGGATGATATCTCACGCATACGCAATCTAAGTATAATCGCGCATATAGACGCGGGCAAAACCAGCTGCACTGAAGGCCTGCTCTTCTATTCCGGGCTTAGCCACCGCTATGGCAAGATCGACGAAGGCACCAGCACAATGGACTTCCTGCCCGACGAGAGAGCCAGGGGCATAACCATCGCCGCAGCAGCAGCAAGCATACCCTGGAAAAACCACGAATTCCACCTTATCGACACCCCTGGCCACATCGACTTCACCGCTGAGGTGGAACGCTCGCTACGAGCCATCGAGGGCGCTATCGTGATTTTCAGCGCTGTCGAAGGAGTCGAGGCGCAAAGCGAAAAAGTCTGGCGTCAGGCCGACAAGTACCAGGTGGCAAAGATCGCGTTCGTCAATAAAATGGACCGCATCGGTGCTTGCTTCGAGGACACCCTGGCGCAGATCGACGCCAAATTCAATGATTGCGCCCTGCCGCTGCAGCTGCCCCTGGGGCAGGAAAGTGAATTCCACGCCATTATTGATGTGCTTAGTGCCGAACAACTTAACTTCTCCGGCGAACATAAGGAGAAAGTGCTGCGCCAGCCATTAAGCCCGGAGCAGGCCGAAAGACGGCAGGAGGCATACGAGAAAGTGCTGGAAAAAGTGGGGAATTTCTCCGAGGAAATCGCCCTGCATTATTTGGAAGGCAAAAAACCGGAGCCGGAGCTGCTCAAAAGAGAGATACGCCGGCTCTGCATAGAAAGAAAACTGGTCCCGGTCTTTCTGGGCAGCGCCAAAGGCAACCTGGGCATACAGCCCCTGGCCGACGCCGCCATAGACTACCTGCCCTCGCCGCTGGACACGCCGCCCTACAAGGCATTCCTGGCGCACAACGGCGAAGAGACGGAAATTGAACCCGACCCGGAGGCGCCGCTGGCCGGATTCATCTTCAAGATCAATGCTTCGAGCAATGCCGATCTTTTCTTTATGCGCATCTATGCCGGCAGCATCAAGCCCAATATGCAACTGGTCAACGCACGCACTAAGCAAAAGCTGCGCAGCCGGCAAATCTATAAAATCTACGCCAAAAACACCGAGCAAATCCAAAGTGCCGGGCCTGGTGACATAGTCGGGCTTACCGGCCTGAAAGACTGCGGCATAGGCGACAGCCTCTGTGAACCCAAGAGAGTGCTGTACTTTGAAAAAATCAGTTTTCCCGAGCCGGTCATCTCCATGGTGGTCGAGCCGCGTTTCAGCAAAGACAAGGACAAGCTGGATGAGGCTCTGAACCTTATCTGCCGCGAGGACCAGACCCTGAAGCGCTCCATCGCCGAACACACCGGGCAGCGCCTGGTCTCAGGCATGGGCGAGCTGCATCTCGAGGTCAGCCTGAAACGCCTGCAAGACGACTTTAATGTCGATGTGCGCCTGGGCGAACCCAGAGTGGCCTACCGCGAAACCCTGGCGGCGGCCACGCAAAGCAAGGTGCTTTTTGACAAAACCCTGGGCGACACCGACCTGTATGCCGAAGTCGATATCAAATTCAGCACGCTGCCACACAAGGGCGAGCCTTTTATCATCAAAAACTCCTGCCGGGACAGGCAAATCCCCAAGGCCTTCGTCGCCGCCGCCGAACAGGCGCTGTATGACGGGTTGCGCACCGGCGGCCTGAAAGGCTACCCGATGATCTATGTGGGCGCCGAAATCCTCGAGCTTAAATACTCTCAGGAAACTACTACGCCGGGCGCAGTGGCCGCCGCCGTGCTCGAGGCCATAGAACAAACCCTGAAAAAAGCGGGCACCATCCTGCTTGAACCGCTTATGAACCTGGAAATACTCTGCCCTGAGGAAACAGTGGGCGAAATCAGCAGCTATCTGCAGCCGCGACGGGCCATTATCCGCGACATCGAACACCAGGGAAGCCTGCGCAAAATCCTCTGCGATGTGCCCCTGGCCGAAATGTTCGGCTTCGGCAAAGCGCTGCCCAAGCTCAGCGGCGGCAGAGCTTCATTCTCCCTGGAACCCTCCGGATATCAGGAAATCAGCGAAAACCTCGAACGCAAAGGATATTAGCGCCGGCATATATCCTATTAGCGCTAACTTAAGCCTGAAAAATGTTGTTCTCCGCCGGCTTTAGCCGGCGTGTGTTCGTAGTACACGTTTT
>JAAZIY010000308.1 GCA_012800625.1 Lentisphaerota bacterium | reverse complement strand
CACCTACGGCTGCCTGGGACTGGGCGCCTGCGCCAAGGCCTGCCCCTATGGCGCCATCGAGATACGCAATCACCTCGCCGTGGTGCATCCCGAGCTCTGCCGGGCCTGCGGCAAATGCGTGCTGGCCTGCCCCAAAAAGCTCATACGCCTGGTGCCGGCCTCCGCTCCCATACATGTTTTCTGCAGCTCGCCGGAGCGCGGCTCCTTCAAGCGCAGCGCCTGCAAAGCCGCCTGCATAGGCTGCCGAAAATGCGTCAAGGCGGCAGAGGAAAACCAGATGCGCATGAACGGCTTCCTGGCGGTCATCAATTACGGCAACCCGCCAGCCGCAGAAGTGGCAGAGGTCTGCCCCACCGGAGCATTGCGCCTCAATGTGGACCATGTCGAAGCGGAAAAAAACCAGGCAGACAAGTCTTGAGCTAAAGATAGGGCAGGCCAAACCCGGCTTTTTGAAGCATTGCGCCGGCCTGCCCCGGCATTTCCTGTCTTGCCCCTCTGCCTTACTAAAACCCAGAACCCCAGCGGCCTCGGAGCCAGTATAAGATGTCAAAGATATTCCGATTTTACGGCGGTATACACCCGCAGGATGCGAAGCTGGCCAGCCACCGCCCCATACTGGCTGCCCCGCTGCTAGAAAAATACACCGTCCCCTTGCAGATGCACATCGGCGCCCCGGCCAAATCACTGGTGCAAAAAGGACAAAAGGTGCTGCGCGGCCAGCTTTTGGCCGAGCCAGGCTCCTATGTGTCCGCCGCCATACATTCACCGGTCAGCGGTGTCATCAAAGAGCAAAGCAGCTGCCTCAGCGTCAGCGGCACACAGTGGCCGGCGCTGATCATCGAAAGCGACGGCGAGGACCAAAGCCAGGAGCCTATGCCGGCCATCAGCGACTGGCAGGAGGCCGACCCGGCCCTGCTGTTGAAGCGCGTGGCCGAGGCCGGCATCGTCGGCAAGGGTGGAGCCGCCTTCCCCACCCATGTGAAGCTGGCGCCGCCGGAGGGCAAAAGCATAGACACCCTCATCATCAACGGCGTGGAATGCGAGCCTGGACTAAGCGCCGACCACCGCCTGATGCTGGAAAAGCCAGAGGAAATCATCACTGGCGCCCTCATTGTGGCACGCATACTAAAGGCTAAAAATATCTATCTGGGCATAGAAAACAACAAGCCCGACGCCCTGAAGCTGATGCGCGACAAGGCCGCCCACAGCGCGCTGCAGCCGCGCGGCCTGAAAGTGCGATATCCGCAGGGGGCCGAAAAACAGCTGGTCTATGCCCTCACCAAGCGCAAAGTGCCCAGCGGCGGGCTGCCTATGGACGTAGGCTGCGTGGTGCAAAATGTCGCCACCGTCTATGCTATTTATGAGGCGGTGCTTAAGGGCAAGCCCCTCTACGAACGCGTTACAACCGTGACCGGTGACCCGGTTGTCAACCCAGGCAATTTTCTGCTGAGAATAGGCAGCAGCTACGCCGACGCGCTACAATTGGCCGGTGGCCTCAAAGAGGAGGCCGCCAAAATCATCTCTGGCGGGCCCATGATGGGGATCGCAGTGTATTCGTTGGACATCCCGGTGACGAAAAACTGCTCGGGGCTTATGTTCTTGTCCAGCTCCCAGCTCAGCCAGTTTCAGAGCAAGGCCTGCATACGCTGCGCACGCTGCAATGACGCCTGTCCCATGCAGCTTATGCCCAGCATACTCAGCACGCAGATCGAGAATGAGCGCTTCGAGCTGGCTGAAACCTGGAATGTGCTCGACTGCATCGAATGCGGCTGCTGCGCCTATGTCTGCCCGGCAAAACGCCCGCTAGTTCAGCATATGCGCCGCGCCAAGACCGAGGTCATCGCCAAACGACAGTCAGAGGCCGCCAAAAAAACCTCCTGAAAACCCGTTTTGGGAAAAGTTTTTAGAGAGCAAGTCACCCTAACAACCTGGTATAGCAAGCATGACAGACCCCGAGATCAGAATAGCAGGGAGCGAGCGGCTCATCGTCAGCAGCTCGCCGCATTTCCACAGCGGCGCCAGCGTAGGCAATATCATGCTGCTGGTCATCCTGACTCTGCTGCCGGCCTGCCTGGCGGCGGTCTATCACTTTGGCCTCCCCGCCTTCAGGGTTCTGGCCCTGTGCATGCTTTTCTGCGTCGGCGGCGAGGCATTTTTCAGCAAATGCATGAAAAAGCCTCTGGAGATCAACGATTTCAGCGCCCTGCTCACTGGTCTGCTGCTAGGCATGAACCTGCCGCCGGGCACACCAAGCTGGATTTGCCTGGTCGGCTCGCTGATCGCCATAGGCATAGGCAAGATGGTGTACGGCGGCATAGGTTACAACCCTTTCAATCCGGCACTGGTGGGCCGAGCCGCACTGCTGGTATCATTCCCGCAGGTGATGAATACCTGGCAGACCCCGGGGCTGGACGCCATGAGCAGCGCCACACCTTTGCAGGAGCTGGGACTGCTACAGCAAAATGCCCTGGCCGGGGACGGAGCGGCGCTGCGCGAGTTCCTGCAAAACATCCCCTACCGCGATTATCTGCTCGGCAAGATGGGCGGCAGCCTGGGGGAAACATGCGCTCTGGCACTTATCCTCGGCGGGCTAGTCCTGATCGCCTTGCGCATCATACGCTGGCAGATACCGGTCTTCATGCTGGCTACCGTGGCCGCCTGCAGCGCCCTGGCCTGGCTGGCCAAGCCAGACCTGTATGCGCCGCCGCAATTCCATCTGCTTAGCGGCGGACTCCTGCTGGGCGCCTTTTTCATGGCCAGCGATCCGGTGACCTCGCCCATGAGCCGACTGGGCGCCACTATCTTCGCAATAGGCTGCGGCTTGATTATCAGCGCCATCAGGCTCTGGGGAAACTACCCCGAAGGTGTCAGCTTTGCCATCCTGATTATGAACGCACTTACGCCGCTGCTGGACAGAGCCACGGCGGGCAAACCATTCGGCGCGCAAAAAAAGGTGGTGAAAAATGCCTGACATCGTGAAATTCTGCCTTAGCCTGGGTCTTATCTGCGCCATTTCAGGCGGCGGCATGGCCTTTGTCAACCAAATCACCAGCAAACCCAGGGCCGAGGCGCAAATCGAGCAGCGCAACAATCTGCTTAAACTGGTGCTGCCGCCTGAAACCAGCCAATGCCAAGAGCTGGAGAGCCTCGAAAAGGTGCAGTTCTTTGCCGCCAAAAATGAAAATGACCAGCTTGTCGCCTATGCCGCCGAAGGCAGCAGCCGCCAGGGCTTCGGCGGCGAGCTGAAAGTCCTGGTCGGGCTGTCGCCCGAGGGGCGCATACTAGCCGTGCTGGTCAGTCAACATTCGGAGACCCCTGGCATAGGCACCGAGGTCTGCGAGCGCAAGCAGAAGCAGTCGCTGTGGAAGGTGCTGGCCGGCAAAGCCGAAAGCGATCCCTTCCCCGCCAATGCCTTCCTGGACAGCTTCGCCGCGCAATTGCTGCCGCAGGGAGTCAAGGCCGACGCGGTCAGCGGAGCCACCCTAAGCAGCAAGGCGGTGCAGGACGCCGTAAATTCAGTCGCCAAAGCATGGCGTGAAAAATTCGCCGCCGGCATCACAGAGGAGCCATAATGTCGCTTTTCAATATCTTCAAAAATGGTATTTGGCGGGAAAACCCGGTTTTAGTTCTCTTGCTTGGCATGTGCCCCACTCTTGCGGTGACCAGCAGCGCCAAAAATGCCCTGGGCATGGGATTGGCCACCAGTTTCGTGCTGGCCGGCAGCAACTTCGTGGTCTCCTGTTGCCGCAAATTCATACCCGACCAGGTGCGCATCCCCTGCTATATCGTCATTATCGCCACCTTTGTCACCATAGTCGAACAGCTGATGCAGGCCTATGCGCCGCCCGAACTAAATCAGACCCTGGGCATCTTCATCCCGTTGATAGTGGTCAACTGCATCGTGCTAGGCCGGGCCGAGGCCTTTGCCTCCAAAAACGGCGCACTGGCCTCCCTGCTTGACGGCCTGGGCATGGGGCTGGGATTCACCCTGGCGCTGCTTATCCTGGGCGGACTGCGTGAATTCATTGCCGACGGCAGCCTGTTTGAACTGCAAATATTCACCAACTGGCAAGGCATATATCTGCTAAAAACCGCAACCGGCGCATTTTTCGCCCTGGCCTTTATACTCGCAGTGATGAACCAGCGCAAGATCAATCGCTGCCGCAAAGAAGGGCTGACTTATGAGGCGCCGCCCGAATTGAGCTGCCGCAGCTGCAATATCTGCAAGCTGGGCAAATAAGCAGCTGCAAAGCCCCTTTGAGACGAAAACGACTTGCTGTGCCTTGGTGTGTCTTCGTGTCCAATATAACTATTTGCGCAAGTCCGCCTGCCGTCTTTGTTCGAGCCGCCGCTCTATGCCGGCCTCGAGCCTCTCTATGGTTTTTCTTTTATACTGTGGTTTCCAGGCGAGGGCCTCGGCGTAGACCTCAAACATAAGGCGCACAAAACCGGCGTCCGCCCCGGATCTGCGCGCCGAATATCCCAGCTGCGCCAGATTGCGCCGGCTGCGGCTGAAGGCCAGCCGCCCGCACTTCTTGCTGCGGTCATTATCCAAATAGATAAGATTACCCTGCTTGTCCAGGCAGAGATTGCGCATAATGCAGTCGCCGTGCACAAAGCCGGCCTGATGCAGCCTGGCGACCTGGCTACCCAGCAGTCTGGCCAGCCGCGT
>JAAZIY010000307.1 GCA_012800625.1 Lentisphaerota bacterium | reverse complement strand
TGTCCTTACGGCAGCCAGTGCGGTGACTGATTTTTCCGGCAGCAAGAGCAGTTTGTCGCTTAACTGCAGTCCTATGCTCTCAGGTTTCAGCCAGGTAAAAAAATCCTTTTGTGCCTCCAAAGACCAGTCGCCATAGCCGGGCGAAAAACGAAATTTGCTTAGGCTGCGAGCGCTGCGTCTAAGTTGTGTGCCAGCATATTCCTGTAGGAAGTCCATGCTGGCGTCAGCGCACTCACTGCCCACCGCGTCATACACCGCTGCCGCTGCGGCCTGCCCCTGCGCGAAAAGCTCTGCGCTCTGTTCTCCCAAGGAGGGTCCGATAGTGACCGCGGCCAGCCAGACCTGCTGCGAGTCACGCAGCATCTTGGCCAGGTCGCGGGAATATATGCGGGACTGCTCGGCCAGCAGCAGGCTCTCGCCGTCATTGCTGAGTATATCCAGACAGCGGTATAGGCCCTGCGCCTTGACCAGAGCGAAGGCAAGGCGCATCTTCTCCTGCAAAAAAGCCGCCTGTTCCGGCTCCAGCCGGGTCTCGGCTGCATACCCCAGGCGCGACCTAATCTGGCGTTCGGGCAGCGCCAGAGGCAGGTTGGGCATAAGCACTATGCTGGACATGGAATGCTCCTTACTGCTGCGTTTTTGCTCACTAGACCGCGTCCAAAACGGTTGTTACAGCGAATGACTCTAGTAGCGCCCCTACAGGGCGCCGAATTTTGTGGGACTTTTACCCAGGGTGTCGCTCGGCTCCTACTATTGCCTCGCTTACCCTGGGCTCTATAAGGTTGCCCTTTCAGGGCACAAGGACTTGTCACCGTTCATCCAGGCTGCCAGCCTGGAATCAAGCACATCGCCGGCCAGCAGCCTTGCCTCGACGAAGTCGGCCAGTTTTTGCGGATGCACCAGGAAGCTTTGTATGCATTCGCCGTCCTGCATTTCGGGCTGTGGATTTTGGTTTTCCGGCTTGTTTTCATCTATGCTCACAAAGACCAGGCTAAGCAATTCGCTGCAGAGTCCCGCCGAGCTTGCTGCCGGGGGCAGCATACGCCGGAATTCGCCGTAATATCCGGTTTCCTCGCGCAGCTCTCGCAGCGCGCATTGTTTGGCGTCCTCCTCCGGGTCTATGAGTCCTGCTGGAAACTCGAGCACATAGCTATCCAGCGCGGGTCTATATTGCCTGATGAGCAGGATTTCCCCGCCGGTCTGCATTTGCGCGATAATCACGGCAGCATGCCTAGAGCCTACTCTCTGCACCGCCTCCCATTGGCGGCATTGCCCCTCCTCGTCCTTATATTCCAAAAGCTCGAGGCTAAGGAATTTTCCCGAGGCCACTGTGCGCCTCTTGGTTATTCTGCTCTTTTTCATTGCTGTCCTTCTCTTTGCCGCCCTCTTTTGCCGCTGCGCCGAATTTGGCGTTTTCCTTCACCTGCCTGGCCAGAAAGCTGATAAGCCAGACCAGGGCCAACAGACAGACATTGGCGCAGAGCAACAGCAGGATGATGTTAAGTATCTCAGGAAGGCTGGCCTCGCGAAGCGGTGCCTCCTCGACCTGCTCAGTACTGAGAAGCATATCAGCGCGGCAAAACACTGCGCTAAAATAAAAAAGCAACTGGAATTTTAGCTTGTTACGCATAAAAACAGCCCTTACTGTCCTCCCCCATCATCCTCCTCAAGCATTTTAACTATCAGCGCCTGATAATCGGGGTGATACATATTCCCCAGGTGCCCGCCCTCCGGCAAGAGCAAGGCGCGCCGGCCAAAAACCCGGCTGTACCAGGAGAGCTGTTCGGAGTCAATCAGAAAATCATTGCGATTCTGCAAAAGCCGCAGCTTATCATTGCGACGCAGGCTGCCTTCCAAAGCCGACAGTTTTGATTTTTCCAGCAGCCAGTCCGGCTCACATTCCAATTTTTCGCAATAATACGGCATTACCGAGAGGCGCATATAGTCATCGAAGCTAAGATTCATCAACTCCAACCAGAGCGCATTTTTTTGAAAGACAGCGGGGTCATGGCGCAAAAAGCCTTGATTATTTTGTTTTTGTGCGGCGGCTATAGTTTCTGCCAGATTGAGGCGCATATTCAATGCGATAAGGAACTGCGACTCCTCCAGGCTCAGCGGCAGGCGGTTTTGTCCGTTGAAGTCTTTTAGCGCTGTCACAAGCTTTAGCATCAGATCTTCGCTGCGTTGTTGGCGCTGTTCCGTAGGCCAACTTTGCGGGATGGCAAAAAAATCGTCTATCTTGCTCAATGCCAAGGGCGTGTCCACCGGTGGGTTAATGGCCAGGTAACGTCGCACTTGCAGGCCGCCAGGCAACCCCTCTTCAAACTCCAGGTCGGACAGATACAGGGCGTTGATGGCTCCCAGGGAATAGCCCAGCACTGTGCAGACCTGCTCAGGCAGCTTGAAATGCCGCTGCATATCCTCGACACAGGCCGCCAGGGCCAGCGCCTGCTGTCTGCGGTCTGCCCAGAAAAATCCTGGCGGGGCGGCCTCGGGCAGATGCCTGAAGTAGTCCGGATTAAGGCTAGAGCTTAGCGCCAGCACCGAGTACCCCTGGGCCTGCAAAAGCTCCGCCAAGGCAAGCACTCCGGCAGAGAGGCGGTGTCCGCCTAGGCCGGGCAGGATAATCAGGGTCTTCGCGGAGCCGGGGCTAGGCCAGCAACTATAGGGCAGGCGGCTTTTAGCTCCTGGCAGACGCAGGCGGCGTTCATAGCCGCGGCTGGCGAACTCGGGGTCCTGCGGTCTCAGCAGGAGGTATCCCAGCGATTGGTCTGGATTGGACTCGCAGTCTGGCGCAATCTGGTAGTCGCTTGCCAGTGCTTTGCGCTGTGCATTGTACATTGCCCGGCTAAGCAGATAGCTGTCATACTGTGTTTTGAAGTAGTTGTCCAGGGTATAGGCTGCCGCGGCGCTTTCATTGCCCATGATTAGCGCGTCGCAGCTCATGGCTAGCGGCTCGCTGAGCAGCCAGTATTGCAGGCTGCAAGGTATGGCTAGCAGCATGCCGGCGCAGTCGCGCAGGTTGCTAGGCCCTAAAAACGGCAGATTGAAGTAGAATCCGGCAGGGCAATTGTAGTATGCCAGGCTTTGGCCAAAGTCCTCGCGGTGTAACGGCATGCCCCAGCGACTGGCCTGGTCGCGTAAACCCAGCAGACCGACAGTAGAGTTGACCGCAAAGCGCTGGCTCTCCTGCCAGGCGGCCTCAAATTTGCACTGCAAAAGACAGTTGACCAGGCGCAGCGGATAAAAAAGATTGACGCCGGCATTATGTATGCCCTCCCTGGCCGGCTCGGGCAGCACAAAATTATAGGCCTGGCTAACGGGAAAAACCAGATGCTCGACCAAATTCTGGTTGAACAGCTCCACCGAACGGTTGTAGCCCTCCAAAGGGTCGGGAAGCGGCGAAAACAAAAGCTCGGTGCCCGCAGGTATGTCTTGAGCAGCAGGACCACTTACACAGGAGCTGCCGAACAATAAGGCAAGCAGGGAAAGAAAAATCAAAAACAGACAATTTAAGCGTGGCGCTACTTTGATTGACATGAACAAAATAATTCTCGTACCCGGGCCAGTGACTTGAAATCAGGTTAAACAGAAAATATAGCCGGGAAATGAAATTTTGCCGCAGGCAGAGGCCAAGGCCGGCCGGCTTCTAAACCAGTTTTTTGGACACGAAGAGACACGAAGTGACACGAAGAGACACGAAGGCACACCAAGTGCCTTAGTATGGCTTAGTGTCCAAAACAAAGGCCGGCTCAGCCCAGGGCTGCGCCGGCCTTGTTATTGTGCTGTTGTTGCTGTGCTTATTTCTTCTCGGCCTTGATAGCGGCCTGGGCGGCTGCCACCCGAGCCACCGGCACGCGGAAGGGCGAGCAGCTTACGTAGTCAAGCCCGACGCTGTGGCAGAATTCGACGGACTGCGAGTCGCCGCCCTGCTCTCCACAGATGCCCACCTTCAGCTTCGGGTTGGTCTTGCGCCCGCCGCTGGTGGCGATTTCCACCAGTCGTCCGACGCCGCTTTTGTCGATGGTCTGGAATGGGTCGGCGTCAATCAGCCTCTCATCCAGATACGAATTCATAAAGCTGCCGGTATCATCACGGCTGAAGCCGAATGTAAGCTGAGTAAGATCGTTAGTTCCAAACGAGAAGAACTGAGCCACTTTGGCGATTTCATCAGCCATAAGTGCCGCCCTGGGTATTTCGATCATGGTTCCCAGCAGATAGGGCAGTTCCTTCAGGCCGCTGTTTTGCAGCACTTCGGCGTGCACGCGGTCGACGATTTTACGGATAAACTCCAGCTCACGCACATCGCAGATAACCGGCACCATGATCTCCGGCGTAATGCTTTTGCCTTCCTGCAGGAGTTCGGCTGCCGCCTCGAGGATAGCGCGCACCTGGAACTCAGTGACTTCCGGATAGGTGATGCTCAGGCGCACCCCGCGGTGTCCCATCATGGGGTTGCTTTCGGCCAGCGCCTCGACACGCTTGTTGACCTCTTCCTCGGCGATGCCCAGAGCGGCGGATATCTCCTTGCGTCCCAGGGAGGAATGCGGCACAAACTCGTGCAGGGGCGGATCCAGCAAACGGATGGTGACCGAATACTGGTCCATCACCTGCATGGTGTTTTTGATGTCCTTCTTCATGGCCGGGTAAAGCTCCTTGAGCACACTGACGCGGTCCTCGGTGCTCACACAAAGGATCATTTTGCGCAGCAGGAAGAGCGAATGTGCGCTGTCGGCACTATAGAACATATGCTCGGTGCGGAACAGGCCTATGCCCTCGGCACCGAAATTACGCGCCTTCTGCGCGTCCTCCGGGCTGTCGGCATTGGCGCGCACACCCATATTGCGATATTTATCGGCCATGTCCATGAAGCGCTGGAAGCGGTCATAGTCGGCACCGGCGGTAGGATCGCTCAGGGGCAGCACACCGCGATATGCCAGCCCACTGGAGCCGTTCATGGTCAGCTTGTCACCTTCACGCAGCACCAAGTCTCCAATCTTGGCGGTTTTATTGGCTGCGTCTATCTGCAGTTCGGCGGCTCCCACGATGCAGCTTTTACCCCAGCCTCTGGCCACCAGGGCGGCGTGGCTAGTCATGCCGCCGCGTGAGGTGAGGATGCCGGTGGCCGCCTGCATGCCGGCGACGTCTTCCGGATTGGTCTCCTCGCGCAGCAGTATGACTTTTTTGCCCATGCGCTGTGCCTGCACGGCGTCGGCGCAGGTGAAATAAATTTCACCGCTGGCTGCGCCTGGCCCGGCGGGCAATCCTTTTACTAGGGCTTTGGTATTGCTTTCAGCCTCCGGCTCGATAATGGGCAGCAGAAATTCTAGCACCTGGTTGGGATCGACGCGCATAATAGCGGTTTTCTCGTCGATAAGTCCCTCGTCAAGCATATCCAAGGCCATATTGACCGCGGCTTTGCCGCCGCGCTTGCCGCTGCGGCACTGCAGCATATAGAGCTTGCCGTCCTCGACGGTGAACTCGATATCCTGCATATCGCAATAATGTTTTTCCAGGGCCTGGCGATACTGCACCAGTTCCTTGTAGGTGTCAGGCATAAGCTCCTGCATGGAGTGCATATGCTGGTTTTGCTCGGTCTTGGTTTCGTCGTTCAAGGGGCTGGGTGTGCGTATGCCAGCCACCACGTCCTCGCCCTGTGCGTTAAGCAGCCACTCGCCGAAGAACTTGTTTTCGCCGGTGGCCGGGTTGCGCGTGAAAGCCACGCCAGTGGCCGAATTGTCCCCCTTGTTGCCGAAGACCATGGCCTGCACATTGACGGCGGTGCCCCAGTTTTCCGGGATGCCCTCGATGCGCCGGTAAGAAACCGCCTTGGCCCCCATCCAGCTCTTGAACACCGCGTCTATGCTGCCGCGCAACTGTTCGGCGGGATCGTCGGGGAACTCACTGCCAAGCACCTCTTTCACGCGGCGCTTGAAGGCGCAGCACAGGTCTTTTTGATCATCAGCGGTAAATTCACTGTCGGACTTGTAGTTTTTGATGTACTTGTACTGATTCATCAGTTCTTCGAGCAGGCTGCGTATGCCCTTGCCCTCGGCCGGGGCTATGCCCTGTGCCTTTTCCATCACCACGTCGGCATACATCAAAATCAGGCGGCGGTATGAGTCCCAGACAAAGCGCGGATTGTTGGTGGCCGCAATCATGCCCGGTATGGTGCTGCTGGTAAGCCCGATGTTGAGCACGGTCTCCATCATGCCAGGCATGGAGCTGCGTGCGCCGGAGCGGCAACTGACCAGCAGAGGCTCCTTGCTGTCGCCATACTTGCGCCCCATCAGCTCCTCGACCTGGCTCAAGGCCACTGCAATTTGCTCGTCCAGACCGGCGGGAAAGCGGCTGCCGGCGGCAAAGTAGTCGTTGCAGCAGTCCGTGCTAATGGTGAAACCGGGCGGCACCGGCAGGCCGAGGTGACACATTTCAGCCAGATTGGCGCCCTTGCCGCCGAGCAGGTTGCGCATTTCAGCCTTGCCCTCGGTGCTTTGCTTGTCACCGAAAAAATAGACGTACTTGGCCGCGCAGGCGGTGTTCGTTGTTTTTTCCGAGGCTTTTGCCATACTTAGAGACTCCTGGGTAGTTTATCTTTGGATATATTTGCGGGCAGCCAGGAAGTTTTTTTGTAAACCATGAGTACCTGTCAGCTGGTTTTGATACGCACTCATGGTCTCAAAAACCCTGCTTGGCCTGCCAGCGGGAAAGTGAGACATAACACAGATTTGCCCCGCCGGCACCAGTGGCGCAGCGAGGCAAACGCTAATCAAATGACGATGTCGTCAAGTAGCAAACTACTACTTCTGCCGGCTCTTGGCCACGCGCACACGCTCGCGCAAGCGTTTCAGATAGCGTTTGCGGCGATTGCGTTTCTCGGTCTTGGTATGCTGTTGACTCATGAATTACTCCTTGGCTAGTTAATAAAACAGATGATTGAATAAGTTAAAAGACAATAACATAATACCTGAGAAGAAAAATTCCAGCCGACCTTGGGCCAGAGAGTTTTTTTGGCCGGAAACCTGGCGAAGCTTCTGATTTACTTCGGTAATTCTCTTGTTCTGCTTATGACAGCCGGCTTTTCAGCAATTATAGTACCCTTGCAGTGCCATGTTTTGTGCCGCTGTGTTTTATTATTTCAAGGAGTTATGAGCAAGACGATGTTGATGTTTTTCCGCAAGGCCTGGTTGCCGCTACTTTTAATTTTCAGCCTCTGTGCCCATGCTCAGTTAATCACCCGGCCAATAGAGCTGAGCGAGGCCGCCAACCGTTCTTTCACCAATCTCAACACCGCTGACAACAAGGACGGCTGGATAGGCGAAGGGGCCAGCGATATGAATGTGCTGCCGGCCGGCTTGGTGAAACTGGGAAATGTTGACTTCAATATTCTGGCCGACAAGGAAACCGGAGGCAAGTCCTGCATCGTGCTGGGAAGCAAAAAACTCGCTTTTCTTGCCAAAGAGGCGGTCTTGGAATTCGACACGCCGCTGCAAGGCCCAGTGCTTTATCTGCTGCATGCCAGCGCCAAAGAAAACGCCAGAAATACACTGGCCGGCACAGTGCGCATAACTTTCAGCGACGGCAGCAAACAAAATAAAAACATACGCGTGGGCCGCGATGTGCAGCCCTGGACCGCCAGCCGCGGCGCCGGCAACGCGGCACGCTGCTGGAGCGAGTATAACGGGGTAACCCAGGCCTCGCTCTTTGTCGCCAAAATCCCGCTCACCAAGAAAGAAGTCAAGTCCATCAGCTTCACCGAGGGCGACGCCGTATGGATGATTGCCGCCGCCAGCCTGGGGCCAGACCTGCACCTGGCACCCATGCAGCCTGACTTCGTCATGAAAGGAAGCTACAGCGGCCCGGCACAGTTCAGTGCCGAGGAGCTGGCCAGCGTGAGCACCTCAGGAACACCGAAGAACATCGTTTTTATCATCGGCGACGGCATGGGACTGGGCAGCTTGACCCTAGGCTCACTGCACGCCCACGGACAGCCCTACGCCCTGGCCATGCAGTCCTTGCCGGTCTCCGGCCTCTGCACCACGCATTCCGGCTCCAGCCCGGTGACCGATTCGGCCGCTAGCGGCACAGCGTTGTCCAGCGGCTATAAGACACGCAATGGCACAGTAGGCATGGACCTGGCCAGGGTGCCGCGCCGAACCATCGCCGAGCAGGCGCAGGCCGCCGGCAAGGCAGTGGGCCTGATGACCACCGACGCACAAACCGGAGCCACACCCTCAGCCTTTGTCGCACACGTCCCC
>JAAZIY010000306.1 GCA_012800625.1 Lentisphaerota bacterium | reverse complement strand
GCGTTTTTAGATAATTCATCGAATTTTCTGTTTTATCCGACTACTTTTTCCCAACAAACCAAAACGGGCCAGCGGCTTATGCGGCGCCGCTGGCGCCGCATAGCCCTTAGTGTGCCTTCATGCCCCTTTGTGTCCCTTCGTGGCCTCCCCCCTTCGTGTGCCTTAGTGGCTCAAGGGCTTTTTGGACGCGGTCTATTTTAGTGTGCCTTAGTGTCCCTTCGTGGCCTCCCCCCTTCGCGTACCTTTATGATTCACTAGGTAAAATTTTGGATTGGCGGGTTTCGACGAGGATTTCCTCGTACCACTGCATGAATGCATCGCCCTGATTTTGCAGGCTGTATTTTGCGCCCTGGCGCGCCGCCGCCGCGTCCATGTCGGCTTTTGCCTCCGCCGGCATATTCAGCAGCTGCATGACTGCGTTGGCGGTGTCCTCGGGGTCGCCGGGTTTTGCCAGCAGCCCGGTTTTTCCCGGCAGTATTTGCTCTGTCAGTCCTCCCACGGCACTGGCGACCACGGCGCTGGCACAGGCCATGCTTTCGGTGACGGTCTTGCCAAAGGTCTCGGCCTTGGCAGTGTGCACAAAGACATCGGCGGCGCGGTAGTATTGCGCCAGCACCTTGGGGTCGCTCAGATATGGCAGCGCCAGCAGCGGCAGGCCGCGCAACTCCTCCGGAACCCGGCTTAAACCGATGCAGACAAAGCGCAGTCCGGGGTTTTGTCGCGCCAGCTCCAGCACAGTCTTGCTCATGGTTTGCGGGTCTTTGAAAGCGCTCTTGGGCGAGGCGGCGCAAAAAAGGACCATGGCTGACTGCAAAGGCAGCTTTAGTTCCTTTCTGGCTTCCGCTCTCGAGCCGGGCTTAAAGACCTGGCAGTCTATGCCATTGGGTATCATGCGATACTCTTTGGCCTTGAGCATGGAGTTTTGGGCCTGCTTGAGCAGCCACTGCGAGGGTGCGGTCACATAGAGCCTCGAGCGGGCATAGATATCGGCTTTGGTCCGCCAATTTTGCGCGGTATTGTCTCTGCGGCAAGGCGGATATATTTTCAGGTTGGGGCATTTGCCGCAGCCGTTTTGCCAGCGCTGGCAGTCGAAGAAATGCGAGCAGTGTCCGCTGAGCAGCCAGGCGTCATGCAGGCTCAGGACCACCGGGACCCTGCGGCTCAGTTCCGGCAGCACACGCAGGTCGAAGTAGTAGCCGTGCAGGTTGTGGCAATGCAGCAAGTCGGGCGGGCTTTGCGTCATTTCGAGTATGCCGGCGCTGCCCGGATAGTCAAACTCCTCCAGACCCCGCCACCACTGCCAAAGACGGCGCGGGTGCGCCAGGCGCTCGAGGATGCGCGAAAGCGGACGGCAGAGCGCAGAGGCTTGTTCGTGCCGGCGGCAGAACCCGCCCAGATATTGCAGCGGGCGCCCCGGGATAAAATAGCTAGGAGGGCGCGGCAGCTCAATCACTGCGTCACTGACCCTGTATTTGCGGCCCACCAATAGCTTGGCCTCGAGGCCTTGCTGGCGCATATAGCAGCAAAGCTCCCAGGCGCTGCCTTCGGCTCCGCCGCCGCTGTCGCTGGTATTGAGATGCAGTATGCGTCTTGGGCCGGACATGATGCGCCCTGGTTGTTTGATGAGGGGGTGGAGGACACGAAGAAACACGAAGAAACACAAAGGCACACTAAGGGCTGTATGGCGGCCCTGCGGGCCGCCATACAGCCAGAGTTGCCTTGTTTTCTCTCTATGTGCGCCACGGTTGTTAAATAAGGAGGGGGGGGAGAACACGAAGAGACACGAAGAGACACGAAGAGACACAAAGGCACACTAAAGCTTGTCTTTTGCTTTACTCTTGATGTCTTTCCTGCAGTTGTCCGCAGGCGGCCATTATGCTGTCGCCTCTGCGGCTGCGCAGGGTGGCTTTGGCTCCGGCCTGTTCGAGCAATTCCTGAAAGTGTTGGCAGTGCTTGATTGCCGGTGCCTGGTACTTGCTTGGACCGGGGTTGCAGGGAATCAGGTTTATCTTGGCATGTAGCCGTTTGGCTATCTTGGCTAGTCTGGCGGCGTCCTGGTCGGAGTCGTTGAAGCCCTGTAATAGGGCGTATTCCAGGGTGGGCATTCTTTTGCAGCGCTCCCGGTGATATTGGCAGGCTACCAGGATTTCCTTGATGGGGTAGCGGTATGCGTCCGGGATGATTTGGCTGCGTTGCTGATCGCTGCAGGCATGCAGTGAGATAGCCAGGTTCCAGGGGCGTTCGAGTTCGGCCAGGCTTCTGATGCCCGGCACTATGCCGCTGGTCGAGATGGTAATGCTGCGCGCGCCCAGTCCAAAGGCCTCTGCCGAGCTGAGCAATTCGAGGGCGGGCAGCAGGTTTTCCAGGTTGTGCAGCGGCTCGCCCATGCCCATGACGACGACATTGCTGACCTTCTCTTGCAGATGCCGGCAGGCCAGCAAGACCTGGTCCACAATTTCGCTGCTCAGCAGATTGCGTTTCAGGCCTTTTTTACCGCTGGCGCAGAAAACGCAGCGCACCTGGCAGCCCACTTGTGTGCTGATGCAGACCGTGTTGCGCCTGCCGCTGGGAATAAGCACGGTTTCCAGGCTCAGGCCGTCAGACAGCTGACAGAGCCATTTGAGCGTGCCGTCGGTAGCCTTTTGCTGCTCTATAGGCTTTAGGCTGAAGGCGGAGAACTGCTCTTGCAGAACCTGGCGCAGCGCGGCGGGCAGATTGCGCATCTCCTCAAAGTCGCAGGCCCATTTT
>JAAZIY010000305.1 GCA_012800625.1 Lentisphaerota bacterium | reverse complement strand
GTGTGTCTTAGTGTAGTTTTGTGTGTCTTAGTGTCCAAAGGCTTGCCAGGCAAGCTTTTTGGGCAGGGCTACTTCTCGACAATCTCCCAGACCAGGCTTTCCCAGGGTTCAATGAAGCCTTCCAATTTAAAGCGGTTGTTGCGAATCTCGGCTTTGACCGCACGGGTGGAACCCCAGGGTTTCAGGTCAGTGTCGCCCTTGATGATGTTTTCAGTCCAGCGCTCGACCTTTTGCTTGATTGGATAGTTGTTCACCAGGACCAGATATTTCTTGTCTATGAGGCTCATATAGAAATTACTGTCTCTTGCCCACATAAAGACTTGGGCTTTCTCGGGCTCTTTGAGCAGGTCGGCGAATTTGCGCATCTCTAGCATGAGGGGGCGCATTTCGTCAAAGTATTCGCGGTTTCCCAGGCGCAGTATGTCATAAAAGGAGTACCAGAAGACGCCTGCTGAATTGCCTATGGCCAAAGCGGAGTAGAAGAAGTAGCGCAGTTCTGTGTCATTCGGATAGCGCAGATTGGCTTGTTCATAGCTGGCCGACACGCTGGGATAGCAGCGCCAGTTCATAAACTGGGGAATAGCGATGACCGGTTTGCCATAGGCGGCCATGTCGCGGATGAAATTGCTGTACCTGAAGAGGGGGGCCTCCGGAAACGGTTCGTCATGCACCGGATACTGGTCTCCCATCAAAATGTCGCAGTGCGGCACGAAGCTGCGCCAGTCCTGCGTCTGCGCCAGGCAGAGCGCCACCGGGATGTTGGGTGTCTCCTGCTTGAGCATGGCGTAGACACGCTCAAGGATCATGACCATCTCCGGCCCGGAAGGCTCGTCGTAAAGATACCAAAATCCCAGGGCGGGGTGGTCTTTGAAGCGGCGCACTACGGCGCGAATCTTCTCCAGCCCGTTTGGCTCCTTCTCGACGCCGGCGCGGATAAGGTTGAACATCACTTTGAGGCCATGCTTCTCTGCGGTGTCCAGCTGCAGCTGCAGGCTTTCCTCGCCTTTTTCAGAGTAGGCGTTTAGATAGGCGTGCACGTGGGTGACACCCATAGACTTGGCGGTCTCGTAGTTTTTGTCGGTGGTGGGTGACACCATGTAGAAACCCTTTACGTAAGCATTGGCGTACACCGACATCGACAGGCATAGCGCTAGGAGGGCTGTGGCTTTTTTCAACATTCTGCTTCCTTTTTAGTTGAGGGATGAATTAAAGGGAAAGATCCGGAATGATTTGATGGTATGGACTCTGCGGGCAGGGAGCTCTTATTTTATCAGCCCCCAGACCATGACCTCCCAGGGCTGCAGTGTCTCCAGGATAATGCTTTGTCCGCTTACGCTGGCCTCTGCCGCCCTGGTCTTGCCCCAGGGCTTAAGTTTGCCCGCCTCGCTGTCTTGTTCAAGCTTGAAGTTGCCGGGGCTCTCCTTGCCGGTATTGTTCACCAGCAGCAGCCATTTTTTTTCATCCTTGCTCCAGGCTGCGGCATGATAGGGCGGCGGCAGCCCCGCGCCCAGCTTCTTGCTCAGGTTTGTGTATTCTCCTCCTTCGATAAGTTTGGTGAAATCCCTGAGCTCCTGTATGGCCGGGCCGGCGGTTTCAATGAAGTAGTCACGGCGTCCGTCTTGCACGACATCATAAAAGCTGTAGTAGAACATGCCTTTGACGTTCATGGCCAAGGAGCCGAAGTTATAGTAGCGCAGCTCCTCGTAGTTGGGGTAACGGCATGCTTTGGGGTCTATGTCCTGCTTCTGCACATGGCTGGGATAGCGCTTCCAGTTCATAATCTGGGCTATGGGGATGATGGGCTTGCCCATGCGGCAGACATCCCAGATGAAATGGGTGAAATTCTTTAGAGGAGCCTCGGGGAAGGGTTGATGCTTGACCGGATAGGAGTCCGGCATGATTATATCGGCACAATCTTTGAATATGCCATAGTCCTTGGTCCAGGCCAGGCATAGAGCCACTGGTATGTTGGGGCTCTCTTCTTTGAGCATGGCATAGACCTGTAAAAGCTGTTCTTTGCGTTTTTCGCCAGCCGGCTCGTCAAAAAGATACCACATTCCCAAGGCAGGGTGATTTTTGTATTTTTGAATCATGCCGCGTATGCGTTGCATGCCGTCTTCGGCATCAAGAATATCACCGCGTATCAGGTTGAGCAGTATTTTCTGCTGGTGTTTCGCGGCCATTTCCAGTTGTTTGTCGGTGCTTCCCGTGCCTGCCTCGCTGTATAGATGCAGGTACTGCTGGGAATAGTCCAGCCCAAAACGCCCGATCAATTCATGGCTGGCGTCATTGTCGGGGTGCAGGGCGTAAACGCCAAGGGGAAACTCGGCAAAAATTGAGGATATACAAAGAAGCCAGAGACAAATAAAAGTTTTGCGCATTGGAGACTCGACTTTAATTTGGGTTTATGATTGCTGACTGTTGCCTGGCGGCTCAACTGCCTGAAAGAAAGCCTGAAAGTGCAGTTTGCCAGCAATGCTGGCAAACCGGACTGGACCAGTAGTTCAAAAGCTGGACAGGGTGGGTATCGCCACTCTGCCGCCGGCCGCATTGAGGATAACTGTAAAGCCGGACCAGGCCAGGGAGTAGCGATCGCGTGTGTTGCCAACATGTCCATCGAGAAAGGCCAGGTTGCCCACATCGCGGTGCCGCATCTTAAGGGTGTTGTCCTGCCAGTCACTGTACATCCAGCTGCTGCGATTGCCGAAGCGCATCCAATGCTGATTCAGGGAGCTGGCATTTCCCCCGCAGCCGCGCAGAATTTGGGCGGAAGGCTTCTGCGCTTTTGACCGGTTGACGTGAGCTATGTATGGCCCGCCGCTAACATACCTCTTCAGCGAATCCCCCAGGCGCGAGATGGCGCCGCCTACAACGCTGGAATATCCATAATCCCAAACCGTGTCCGCGGTCTTGCTGACTGTGACTCCGGCCGGGCAGTAGGTTTGCGGGCGGGTGATCAGATTGCCGCTGTTATATCCAGGCACGGTGATGCTAACTTGCTCTGACACACCGGCAACTGCCCACCACTTAGGGGCGCTACTGTCACTCCACATATGGATGAATTCGTCGTTTGCGTCAGCGTAGTTATTTAAAGCCATGCTGATGAATTTAAGATTGTTGACGCAAGTGGTCCTCACTGCGGCCTCGCGTGCTTTGCCCAGAGCCGGCAAAAGCATGCTCGCCAAGATGGCGATAATGGCTATGACGACCAGCAGCTCGATCAGGGTGAAGGCGGCAAAGGAAATTTTCGGATTGGTCTTGTTCATCATCTGCTCCTTGTTTTTATGTTGTCCTGGAAAACTTACTTACACCTTTATTTTTGGTCACGTCTTGAAGTTGGGACCTAGGGGAAAGAGCTTTACTTTCCACTAGTTTTCGATTTGCTAATCTAAAAATTCTTTTTTTGGGGAATGGCAAGTGGTTTTGGCTCTGGGGGGCTCTGCCC
>JAAZIY010000304.1 GCA_012800625.1 Lentisphaerota bacterium | reverse complement strand
GATATTGAACATAAGATAATGCAATTAACGCTTAAAGCAAGTGAAAACAAGGAAAAAACCGGCTCCCTTTTCCCTACAAAGCAAAACGGGCAAGCACCGCAAAAGCCCTTCGTGTGCCTTAGTGTCCCTCCCCCCTCAGCTCTCCAGGCCTAGTATTTTCTTGGCCTCATCCCGCAACTTGTATTTTTGGATTTTGCCGCTGGCGGTCTGCGGAAATTCCTTGACTACAAAGAAATGCGCCGGGGTTTTGTAGAAAGCGATATTTTGCCGGCAAAATTCACGCAGCTCGCCCTCTTCAACCTGGCAGTCTACTGCCGGGATAATGAAGGCGCCGACGATCTCGCCATAGCGCTGGTCCGGTATGCCGACCACCTCGGCCTGCTCCACTTTCGCGTGGCTCATAAGAAATTCCTCGATCTCGCGCGGATAGATATTCTCGCCGCCGCGGATAATCATGTCCTTCAGCCTGCCGGTGATCTTGTAGTAGCCCTGCTCATCAACCTCGCCCAAGTCGCCGCTGTGCAGCCAACCCTCAGGGTCTATGACGGCGGCGCTCTCCTCGGGCATATTATAGTATCCCTGCATAACGTTGTAGCCCCGGCAGCAGATTTCGCCAGGCGTATTGGGCAGCTGTACCTTGCCCGTCTCCGGGTCTATTATCTTCACCTCAATATGCGGCAACACCGTGCCCACCGTGCTGCAGCGCCGCTCAATACTGTCGTCAATGCTGCTCATCAAAAAGACCGGGGAGGCCTCGGTCAAGCCGTAGGGTATGGTGACCTCCGGCATATGCATATCGTTAATCACACGCCGCATAAGCTCGACCGGACACAGCGTGCCCGACATGATGCCGGTGCGCAGCGAACTAAGGTCAAACATATTGAACATGGGATGATTAAGCTCGGCAAAATACATGGTAGGCACGCCGTAGAGCGCCGTCGCCTTGGCCTGCTGCACTGAGGCCAGCACCAAAAGCGGGTCAAACTGCTCGACCATGACCGCACTGGCGCCGTGGCTGAAAACCGCCATAATGCCAAGAACCAAACCGAAACAATGAAACAAGGGCACCGGTATGCAGACGCGGTCTTCCTGAGTAAGCCGCTGACGCTCGCCTATATAGTAGCCATTGTTGAGGATATTGCGGTGGCTGAGCATAACCCCCTTGGGAAACCCAGTGGTGCCAGAGGTATACTGCATATTGATGGTGTCGTGACGGTCCAGCCCGCTCTTGGCCTTGGCCAGCTCCTCGTCGCTGCGACTCTCGCCCAGCTGGAAAAGCTCGCTGCTGTTATACATGCCGCGCAGCTTCTCCTGACCTATGTAAATAACATTCTTCAGCCTGGGAAAACGCTCGCTCTTAAAATGCCCGCGCGGCGCCTCGCGCAGTTCAGGAATCAACTCGTAGACTATGTCAACGTAGCTGACATCGCGCTGCCCATCGACTATGGCCAGGGTATGCATGTCGGACTGACGCAGTACATACTCAAGCTCATGCTTCTTATAGTTGGTGTTGATGGTAACCAAGACCGCGCCTATCTTCGCAGTGGCAAACAACAGCGTAAGCCACTCAGGCACATTGCGAGCCCAGACGCCGACATGGTCGCCCTTGCCAACGCCGATGGCCAAAAGCCCCTTGGCCATGCGCTCGCAACGCTCGTAAAACTCCTGATAGGTCCAAACCAGGCCGCGGTCGGCATAGATAATAAAGGGACGCTCAGGCTGAGTCTGCAATAAATCGTCAAAAAACTGACCCAGGGTCTTTTCGCTGAAAAGCTGCTCGCAAGCAGGCATGGCATACTCCAAAATTATTAAAAAAAGATAAACCGGCCTAAAACCAAAACCGAAAAAAACTGCTGTACCTTAGTGTCCCTTAGTGTGTCTTCGTGTCCAATATCCTGCTAGCTCGCCTTTTTGGACGGTGCCGGCCTAGGGTGCGAAGACGACAGCCAATATCTTAGCGGGCGCGTCCTCGAGGGCATGCACATGATGCGGGGTTATGGAGTCATAATAGATACAGTCACCGCTTCCCAGCTGATATGTCTGCTTGCCCCAGGCCACCTCGACGGCGCCTTGCAGCACAAAAATAAACTCCTCGCCCTCATGGCTGGAAAGCTCATAGTTTTGGTGCAGCGGCGGATGCACGTCAATAATAAAGGGCTCCATATTGCGGTCGTTCTTGTTGGCCGCCAAGGGGAAAAAATCCAAACCCTTTTTATCGGCACTACCGGCAAAACGCAGACTCTTGCCAGAGTCCCGGCTGCGTGTGACAACCGGCCCAAAACTCTCGCTGTCATCCAGAAAAGTGCCCAGACGCACACCGAGACCGCGCGCCAGCTTCAAAAGCGGAGTCAGCGAGGCGGCCACTTCGCCGGCCTCTATCTTCTCTATTTGTACAACCGACATATTGCAGCGCTCGGCCAGCTCAGCCAGACTAATCGCGCGCAATTCACGCAAATTCTTGATCTTAGTGCCAACTTCATTGTTTACCGGCATGCAATCCTCCAAAAACTGGTCAGTATAATCAGGTTAAAAACATTAAATATAATTGTTTTCACAACAGTTACAAGCCGACCCGGAGCACAGACCCAGCCAGACGATTTTTTTTGGACACAAAGACACACGAAGACACACGAAGTCGTACTAAGTGAAACAGTGTCAACAACTTTGTTTTGTTAATAAAAGAAAGGCGTAAAAAACCTTAAAACAAATAATTGATTGTTTTTAAGTATATGGCAATAAAACAATTAAACAATCGCCTGCCATTCACAACCCCGGGGCTGGCCCTGTTGGCAAACTGTTAATAAGTATTTCGAGCTACATAACTGCGAGTGTCGCATCAAGTTAGCGCGGCTGATTGGCATAGGCGTCGGCCAACTCGAGAATAATCACTGAGCTTTCCAGCTCATAGTTGCGCGCCTCTTTCAGCAGCACCAGGGCGATCTTCTCGCCTTCCGGATGCCAGGCACTCATGCCCACAACACTGCGCTGACCGGTAAAATGCTCGCTGGCGCGTTGATTAAACGAGGTCAGCCGCCTTTTTTCGCTGCCGTCCTTGTTCATCAGCCAAAGCTCGCTGCTCAGATATTTTTCCCAGAGCCGTCCGCCGGCTCCCAGGTTAGGCTGCGTCAGCCCCATGCTCGAACTCCAGACTATCTTTTCGCCCTTGGGTGAAAGGGCGGCAAAGCGGTCAAGCAGCCCCGGGGTTTCAGTCAGGCGCAGCAATTTTTTATCTTGCAGGCCATACATATACAGGTCGGCTCCGTACCAGGGCTGCCGCTCTTCCAGATTTGCCGCCAGCAGTATCTGGCTGCCATCCGGCGTAAAACCGTAGCACTCGCAAAAATCGCTCTGCTTGCCGATCTCCAGCTCCACAATTTTTGTCAAGCGCGGCTGTTGTTCACGCCAGTCCAAGTCAGCCACGAAGACATCGCGGCGTCCAAGCACTGAGCCGCTCCTGGCCTGGCCAAGCACCGCTGTCCAGAGCAAGCGTTTGCCATCAGCCGAAAAGTAGGGATACAGGCTGCCTCTTGGGTTGCTCATGGAGGCGGCGACCTCCGCCAGCCTGAAGGTTTTTTGACTGGCATTGTCCAGCAGCCAAATCTCGTTGTGCAGCCCATAGCCCGGACCGCCCCTGGAATACGTGGCGCTGCGCCGCAACTGAGCGGAAAACAGGGTCAGCCTGCCGTCCTTGCTCATGTGCGGACTAGCGCTATTGGCCTGCATCCCGTCAGCCAGGCCGGAGCCAGGCAGCAGCCGGCTCAGCTTCTCAGCGGCCAGCTCATAGCTATACAGGGCGTGATAAGGCGTCCCTTGCTTTTTGTCAAACAAAAGAAACTTGCCGTCCGCCGACCAGGCCACAGTCAGGACCCCGCGTCCGGCCTCGCCTATGTCCAGCAGCTCCCGAACCACAAAGCGTCCGGTGCCCAGCTCCTCGAGCGACTGAGCCTGCAATGCGGGCAAAAAACTCAATGTGAGCAAGAACAAAACCAAGGCGCAAGCATATCTCATCTGGGTCTCCGTGAATGATTACAATAACCTAAAGATAATCGTTGCGAGACAAAGTGCAAGCCGAAGCAGCCGATGAAACCAGGCATACTAAAAATAAAGAGGCGGCTCTTCGAGCCGCCTCTTTTTGGTGTGTCTTAGTGTCTCTTAGTGTGTCTTAGTGTCCAAAAACGCGAGTGCAGCCTCAGTCCTCCTTCTCGGCCTCGGCCTTGTCTTCCTCGACCGGCTTGGGCTTGTCCTTGAAGAAGTCATCGCGGGCCACATTCACGCTGTCCAGGCTGCTGGCGCCGACTATGTAGGTCCAGCCGCTCAGGCGCTCCTTGAGTTCCTTTGCCTTTTCCTGGCGCTCACGCAGCTTGGCGGCGAACTCGCTATCCAGGCGCTGCTTGTCCTCGGGCTTTTCGTCTTCGCCGGGCTGTCTTTCGGTTTCCCCCTGCCAGCTGACCGCGACTTGCAGATGCTGTTTGCCGTCCTTCAGGGCGGCGATCTGCAAGGTGTAGACAAAATCGTCGAAATCGACTATCTGCAGAGTTTTGGCCTGGTCCATGCCTATGCTTTCGGCCTCGGCAGCGGGGTCGGCCACATCATTGAAGCGTATCCAGGAAAAGGCATTTTTAACGGCGTTGAGCTTGCTGCTGTCAATCTCCTTGCCCTCGGGCGGACCCTCTCCGGCCAGGCTCAAGTCGGCGCTTTTGCTGTCGCGCGACAATTCCCAGAGCAGCTCGCCGGCCTGACGCAGGCTGACCTTTTTAAGGTCGCTGACCTTGAAAAATTCCTTGTCGAGCCATTGCTTCATGTCATCGTCAACCCGGCTGAAGGTGTTGGCTGCCAGGATATAGTCGCCGCCGTCCAGCTCCATGAAACGTCCCAGCGGAATATTTCCACCGCCGCCATAGGGCATGGCCGGCATCTCCGACTCGCGTTCATGCTTGCGTCCAAAGCGCAGCTGTCCGAGCAGTTTGCCGTCCTTGTCGAGCAGTTTCATCAGCCGCGAGCCTTGCGCCAGCCCCAGCTCTTCGAGCTGCTCCTGATTCAGGACCAGCCTTTGAGCCACCTTAGTCTCGAGCAGGTCCATGAACAGGGTCTGCAGGCTAGACTGGTCTATGGGATAACCGTAGCGTTCCTGCAGTCCCCAGCCTTTTTCGCCGCGCTGCAAGGTAAGCGCCTCGTCGTCGTTCTCCTTTTCCAGGCGCACGCTGTAGACCTTCTCGAACTCAAAGTCGGGCATAATAAACTCGCTGGCGGCTCCCTCGCCGCCCTGCCAGTCCGAACTGCGGCTCGAGTTCTGCCAAAAATAGATGCCGCCCAGCAGCACTGCGGCAACAATTAAAATGATAAGTTGTTTCTTTTTCATCGACGCACATTCCTTCTGCGTTTAACTACTGCGTAGACTATGCCGCCCACAATTACGAGCAGGGGCATAAGGGCGATATTGACCAGCATGACATTGTTCTCAAGGCTGTCTATGTCCTGGCGCAGCTGCTTGCGCACCTGCTTCAGCTCCTGCTTGGCCTCGGCCTCCTTTTTGCGGAACTTGCCGAGCAGCTCGCGCTGTTCGCGGGAGAGCAGCTCGCGCTCGCCGGGCTGGCGTTTGCGCTGCAAATCATTGATGTCCTGGCGCACCTTTTGCAGGTCCGACTCGATGCGCGCGATCTTATCCTGAAAGCGCTTTTCCGCCTCGGCCTGCAAGTCCCTCACCCTGGTGAAAGGCCGGGTTCCGGTGGCTCTCGAGCGCACTTGGAACAAGGCCGTGTCACCCAGCAGATTCTCCACCATGTTCAAGGTGAAATTCAGGTTGTCATTGATGGGCTGCACTATGGTCTGGCCAAAGATATTGGTGCTGCTCACGCTAAAGGCATCGTAGAGCATATCGGCATCAGCCACCAGCACCACTGCGCCAGGCTGGCTGGACTCACTCAGAAAAGCATCCTCGGACTGCTCGGCAGCCTCCTCGCCTTCCTTGGGCGGCCTGCCCTGCGGAAAGGCAGTCTTGAAATTGCCCACCAGCTTCACGGCCAGGTCCTTGCGGCGGTCGTCGGAGCGGAAGCCGCGCAGGATGTCATCGCCGCCGCGCTGAGTCATAAAGCTTTCCATAAGCTGCACGTCGCTCGAACTTTGCAACAGCACTGTCTTGCTTAGACCCTCGGCAGGATCTCCGCTGAAGGCCCCGGCGCAGAAGACCAGCATATTGCTTAGCGCGGCGGTGGCCGGGTCCTCGCTGCTGATCTCCTCCTTGCCCAGGGTAATAACGGTGGGCAAGACATCGGCGCCCTGTCCGGTGCGTATGCGCGTAGCCAGCTTGCGGTCCACCACTACCTTGCCGGAGTCGAAACTCAGACCCCAGGCCTGCAAAAGCCTGTCCAGATTGGAGGGCATGGGCGGCATATACTGCTGCTGTTGCTGGTTCTGCATATCCACCATGCAGAGCGGGTCCAGAAAGGCGAGCAGGCGCCCGCCGCGCAGGACAAACTGGTCCAGCGCGAACATGGCTGCCTCGGAAAGCTCCTTGGGGTGGATAAGCATCACCAGGCTGATATCCTCGGAGATGCTCTCGCTGTTCATGGGCAGCTCGCTCACCTCGAAGGCCTGCTTCAACTCGTTGATCACCGCCCAGGCCGGCTTCATGCCGCCCTGTCCCATCATCATGGCCTGCGGATTATCTATGCCGCCCATCACCTGCATGGAGCTCATCACGCCCAGGCGCGGCTTCTTGCTCACCTTTACCTGGCTGATAGCCCGGGTAAGCTCATACTCCAGCAAAGACTCCTTGTCCGGACTGAGAAAAGGCAGCGTGAGGACTTTGCCGGCACTGCTAACCGCAATGCCCAAATAAATTTTATCCCCCAGCCCCATGCTGTCGGTCGAGTGCCCGCTGATACCGTCCATATTGGCGGAGTCCTCCTCGTCGGAGTCCGGCTTGGGATTGAGTTTTTTTACATCCAGGTTCTTGCCGCCCAATCTTTTGTATTCATCGAGCAGGTTTTCGACTCTGGAGGCGTAGGTTTTGAGGTATACCGGCATATTGGCCACATCGCGCGAATAATAGAACCTAAGGCTGACATGCTTGTCCAGACCTTGCAGTATCTGCCTGGTACCCTGCGAGAGGGTATAGACCTTGCCGTCCGTGCAGTCCAGGCGCACATTGACCGGGTTAAACAGCCGGTTGATAATGATAATGATAAGCGCAAAGATGAGCACCCCTGCCAGGGAACTCATCACTGCGGCTAATTTCTTTTTTTCAATGCTCATGTGTATTCATTGCTCCTTTCAGAAGTTTTCGCCCGATTATGCCCGTCTGCTTTTGAGCAGCACGCCAGTGCTGAAGATGGCAAAGCTGATCAGCGAGCAGAAGTAAACCAGGTCTCTAAGGTCGAGCACACCTCGCTGCATACTTTCAAAGTGGAAGACCACGCTCAGCCCGGCGGCAAACTCGACCATCGCATTGGGCGCGCCCCACTTGAGCAATATATTGGTCACTGGAGGATAGCCGGCAAGCACCAGCAGCAGACAGATAACCACCGAGGTGATAAAGCTGATAACCTGGTTGCGCGTGCAGGCCGAAGTCATGCCGCTAATGGCCAAATAAGCACCAGCCATTAAAAAACTGCCGATGTAGCCGGTGAGAATGGGACCGCCGTCGGGCTGACCCAAATAATATGCCGTGAAGACCATGGGCAGGGTGAGCAGCAGTGCCAGACCGAGAAAAACCCAGCCGGCCAAAAACTTGCCCCAGATGGCCTGCCCGGGAGTGACCGGCATGGTGAAAAGAAGCTCCAAGGTGCCCATGCGCAGCTCCTCAGCCCACAGACGCATGCCCACCGCAGGAACCAGCAGCATGTAAAGCCAGGGATGCCAGACGAAAAAGCTCATCAGGCTGGCCTCGTTGCGTAAAAAGAAATTGCCCATCATAAAAGTGAAAAACCCGGTAAGAAGCAGGAAAATCACGAGAAATACATATGCCACCGGCGAGGCGAAGTAGCCGCCCAGCTCGCGTCTTGCAATTGTCATGGCGTTTTTCATTTGGCCACCTCCTCTGCGCTGTCCAGACTGGTGATGCGCCGGAACACATCGTCCAGACGCCCCTTGCTGGTATATAACTGGTCAAATTCCCAATTCGCTTCCTGCATCAGCCTGGCCACCCTGGCGGCGGGCAGGGATTTTTCGGCCTTGGCGCTAAGCGTGGCAGCCAGCGCGCCATCTTTTTCCTCCTTGATACTAACAGTGCCCAGGCCGGGCAAGTCTTTCAGCTTCTCGCGCAGCTCCTCGGGCTTGCGACCCAGAACGCGCAGGCTTATTTGGCCGGACTGCGGGGATTGTGCCAATAGCTCATCGGGGCTGCCGTTGAATACCAGCTTGCCCTGGTCTATGATGATGACCCGAGTGCAGATAGCCTCGACTTCTTCTAAAATGTGTGTGGAGACAATGATGGCCTTGTGCTTGCCCATCTCCTTGATGAGCTGGCGCATCTCATGCTTCTGATTGGGATCCAGACCGTCAGTAGGCTCGTCTAAAATTAAAATGGGGGGATCGTGTAATATGGCCTGCGCAAAGCAAACCCGGTGTAAATAACCCTTCGAAAGCGTGTCGATAATCTGAAAACGCACTTTCTCCAGATGACAGGTGGCTATCGCCTTCTCTACTGCAGCCTCGGCCTCAACCGCTTTCAAACCGCGAATCTTGGCGATAAAACGCAAAAAGCCGAGCACCGACATATCGGCGTAGGCCGGCGCGTTCTCCGGCAAATACCCCATGAGCCGCTTGGCCTGCAAGGGCTGCTCCTCGATGTCATGGCCGCCAATCAGGATTTTCCCGCCAGACAAGGGCAAAAAGCCGGTGATCATGCGCATCGTCGTCGACTTGCCCGCGCCGTTGGGGCCTAGAAAGCCCAGCACCTCTCCTTTTTTGACCTCGAAGGAAACTCGGTCAACCGCCAGAGAGGAGCCAAAGGACTTCTGCACTTCGATTGTTTTAATCATCCCTTTTGCATCTCCTAACATGTGAATAAAATATGCGGGCAACCCGCAATAAACACAACAGCTCTCTTTGACACCTGAATTTCCACTTGGTGCCATGAACTGGCAACATTAACAGCGGCTGAAGAACAATATGCCCGGTTAAACTACACCGCGTCCAAAAAGCCCTTGAACCACAAAGGCACACGAAGGGGGGAGGACACTAAGGGGCCCTTAGTGTGCCTTCGTGTGTTTTAGTGTGTCTTCGTGTCCAAAATCCAGCCAGGCCACCTTTTTGGATGGGCTCTAAACTAGACGGGGGCACACGAAGGCGCACGAAGGCGGGGCAGTGTTTTTATGCCTTGCCTACGGTATTTCCCGGCCTTGTGACTTAGCGGACTTGTGCCTGCCGCCGTCCAGGCTCCCAGGAATTAAAGCCCCAGCAGCCTAATGGCATTCTCTCTGGCGATTTTCATAAACACCTTTTCAGAGATATGCCCGCTCTTTTTAAGGTCCAGCAG
>JAAZIY010000303.1 GCA_012800625.1 Lentisphaerota bacterium | reverse complement strand
TGCGCGCTCCGCGCTTCGTGCCTAGGGTTATTATAGTATGGCGCTTCGCGCCATGTTCTGAGGTCTACCAGTGCCCTGCTGTGTGCTGATATTGGTACTGTGTCATGTGCTGACACCGTGCCGTGTATCACTGCTGCATCCTATGTCATGCTTGGAACTAAGACATTATTATGACGCGCTGTTGTTGAGCCATTGCAGGAGCTCCTGGGGCAGGGCTTTGATTTCGCAGACTACGGCGTTGTCGCCGGAGGGCAGCTGCAGCTCGTCGTTCAGGCTGGCTCCGACCAGTGTTTTACCCAGGGGGCTGTCGTAGGCGATGATATTGTCTTCCGGTTTGCTGTCAAACAAGCCAAGCAGCTTAAAGGTCTCCAGTCTGCCGCTGGCGTATTTCAGGCTTACCTGGCAGCCGGGCACGACTTGGTTTTCCACTTTGACCTCGGCGAAGTCAATGGCCTTCGTCGCCTGCAGTTTTTCTTCCAGTTCGGCTCGTTGGCTGGCCAGGAAGGCCTGTCTTTCCTTGGCGTATTTGAACTCCGAGTTTTCGCGCAGGTCGCCGTGGCTGCGGGCTTGCTCGATGGCTGCCACATTTTCGGGCATCAGGACATTAATCAGCTCTTCCAGCTGGGCCTTGGCCTCGGCGTAACTGCGCAGCGAGGTGATGTTGGCGATGGTTTTGCGGCTGCGGCTTTTCTCCTCTACCTCGCCTATGGCCTGCGGATAGTGGCGCACGATCTTGACCAGCAGGCTTTGGCGTTCGCTCTTGTCCAGCAGCGGCTGATGCTTGACGCAGCGCACCAAGGTGCGGATGGCGTAAGGATCGCCCATATTCATGATCTGACGCTGGAATTTTTCATCATCGATAAGCAGCTTCATCAGATTGCGCTTGGAGCGCAGGTAATTGCCCTTCACATCCTGGTGCAGGGTTTTAAACAACAGGTAGGAGTTGGCCAGATATTCGCTGCGGCGCTCGCTCTTGGGTGCCTTCCAGAGCCAAAAGTAATGCTCGGCACTGACCTTGCCGGCGGCAAAGTCGGCAAATACGCGCTCGGCCAACAAGTCTTTCTCCTCCGGGTTCTTGGCCAGCAGTTTTTCGATGTGAGTCCACAGCCTATAGGGCAGTTTGACGGCGGCGTCGACCAGGTATTGGCTGCCTTTGGCCAGCTGTGTGGCGGCCAGCCAGGCGGGGATAAGCTTCAGCGCCAGCTTGTCGGTCTGCTCGACGAAAAGCTCCTCGTCGCTCCACAGTCCGGCTCCGCCAAGCTCTTGCACAAATGCGGCGAAATGCTCGCCGAGCAGATTTTCCTTGTACAGCATTGCACTGGCGTTGGCGAAGGTTTCGGCCTGTTCTATCCTGACTGCGGCGAACCTGAAAATCTGGCGCAGGTTGGCCAGGTTAAGGTCATCGCTGGGCGCTTTGGCTCCGTCTTTCAGGCGTTCGAGCAACTCGTCCAGGTTGCGGCTCTGGTCCCAGCGCCGCAGGTCCCGCGGCGGAGCGCCGCTCTGCCCCTCCGGCTCCGCGTCTTGAGGCTCCCCCTTTTCGAGGCTTAGCCTGCCTGCCGCCAGCGCTTCATAGTCTTCTTCAGACAAGAACCTGGCGAGCAGGATTTTTCTTGCCGCCTCTTGTTGCTGCTTGGGCTGGGCCAGCAGGCTTTCTTGTAGTTCGGCCAAATAGCCAGGCTGCTCTGCCTTTTCATCGAGCTTGTCGCGCTGCAGCAGGTTGTGCAGCGGGGAGGCGTTTTTCACCATCAGCTGCGAGTCAAAAAAAGACCGCAAACGCAGGCTGCGTTTGCGGTCGCTTTGCAGGGCAATCTCGTTGGCCAGTCCATCGATATGACTGACCTTGCCCAGGCCGAAAGCCGCGTCGTAACAAAAGGCTCCGACCTTTAGCTCGCCCATCATTTGCAGGCGCAGCCGGATAGTGGATATCTCGCAGTCCGGCTCGCGGAAGCCTATGGCCTCGGCCAGGCCGGCCGGGTTGCCGTAGCTGGCGAAAACCTGTTTGGCCAGGCTGGCGTAACACTCGCGGAAAAGCGGCGTGTCAAAGCCTAGCTCGAGCGCCAGGGAGACAAATTCGTTGCCGGCTCCGACATAGCGTTCCAGTCCCAGGGACTCGGCCACCAGTTCCAGGCTGGACTGGCATTCCAGAAAATGCTTGCGCTTGCTCAAGGCCTTGCGCCAGGCCGGGTCTTTCATGAGTAGGACTAGGTTTTGCAGCGCCTTCTCGTCGAATTCGGCGGCGGCGCAGCAAAGCGAGTCTAATTCAAAGTCATGCTCCTCTACGATATTCTCGCTCATCAGTGATTCCTATGCTAGTGGTGAAGATTCTCAAACTCCGCTTGTTCTTAGTGTGTCTTAGTGTCTAAAATCTCGCCGGGCCGGTTTTTTAGACCAGGGCCAATCAGTCCTGTGTTTTTCTGTACAGCGTAGCCAGGCTGATGCCCAGCGACTTGGCTGCCTCCTCTTTGTTATCGGCAAAATGTTCCAGCACCAGGGCAATGAAATGCCGCTCGCATTGGCGCATATAGGCCCGCAGGGTCAGCTGCACATCCGGTTCGATTGGGGGCGGTGCTTCGGCGCTCTCTGGTTCCGGCCCCGCCTTCTGCAGGTATTCCGGCAGGGCATACAGTTGCAGGCAATGGTCTTCGGAGAGTGCGCAGGCGCGTTGCAGGCAGTTTTCCAGCTCGCGCACATTGCCGGGCCAGTCATGACGCAGGAGCGCCTCGAAGGCGGGGCTCGATATGCGCCAGGGCTTGTCGGACTTGTCCTGGCCCTGCAAAAAGTATCCGGTCAGCAGCCGTATATCCGACTTGCGCTCGCGCAGGGCGGGCAGATGCAGCGGGAAGACATTCAGGCGGTAGTAGAGGTCGTCGCGCAGCAGCCCCTTGGCCATGCGCTCCTGCAGGTCCTCGTTGCTGGCCGAAACAATGCGCACGTCCACAGGCACGCTCTGCAAGGCGCCCACCGGTCGGATTTCGCGCTCCTGCAAGGCCCTGAGCAGGGAGAGCTGCATGCTCATGGGGATGGAGCCGATCTCGTCCAGAAAAAGCGTGCCGCCCTGCGCGGCCAGGAAAAGCCCGTCTTTATGGCGCAGCGCGCCGGTAAAGGCCCCCTTGACATGGCCGTAGAGTTCGGACTCGAGCAGGTTTTCCGGCAGGGAGGCGCAATTAATGGCGACAAAGGGGCCTTTGGCCCTCTTGCTTTTTTCGTGTATTGCTTTAGCCACCAGCTCTTTGCCGGTTCCGCTTTCGCCCTGCAGCAGCACGCTCATCTCAGTGGGCGCGGCTTTGGCTATTTGTTCATATAGCTGCATCATGCTCGGGTGTTCCCCGATCAGCTCGCAGCAGTTTGGCTGCGGCACTGGCAGGCTTTCGCTGTCGAAATCGGGCAATGGCAGCAGAGGCTGCCTGCTTTTGCTCTCCAAAGCGGCCTTTAGGGCTTGCATGGCCAGCTCGGTCTTCAGCGGTTTTTGCAGGCTGGCAAAGGCGCCTTTGTCCAGTGCCAATCCGGCCAGGCTGACCTCGGCATAGCCGCTGAGCATAATAATAGGGGTGTCAGGCTGCTTTTGTCGGCAGAGGGCGATCAGGTCCTGCTTCTGCAAGGCGGCATGCCAGAGCCGCGTGCTGCAGAAAAACAGATCCCACTGTCCTTTGCCCAGGAGCTCAGCGACCAGCTCCGCCTCCGCAGCACTGCGCACCCTATGCTCGAGCGAACGCAGCAGCCCTTTGAGTATCTCAACCAGGCTGGCGTCGTCCTCTGCTATTAATATTCTGGCATTGGATGACATAGATATACCCGTAAAACACCTAATCTAATGCCGGAAAAAAACATTTTCAAGTAAAACCCGGCCTGTTTCCGCCGGGTTGGGCGCAGTTTTTTTGCCCACTAAGACACACGAAGTCACAGCAAGACACAGCAAGTCGATAAGGCTTCTTAGCTCTTCTCCTCTGGCATAAGCCTGCTTTCAGACTACATTATGGCATAGACCTTGCCCATTGTAGCGCCTCTACGAGGCGCCGGTTTTGATGGCTGCCTGCACCCCAGGCTAAAGCCTGGGGCAGTAGCATGGTTATGCGCCTACCGCGCAAGTGGATACGCTATTTTATAGTAAACTGTGCTAAGTCCGACTTCCTTTTCCCAACAAACCAAAACGGGCA
>JAAZIY010000302.1 GCA_012800625.1 Lentisphaerota bacterium | reverse complement strand
GGGTTGAGGACCCGGATACATTGCAGCATTTGCATTATCAGGCCGAGCAGGCCGAGTCCGAGGGTCGCTACAAGGCCGCCGCCAAGGCCTATGGCAGGCTGGCCCGGGCGCATAGCGAAAAGGCGAATATAGCCGAGCTTTATGCGCGCCGCGCCAAATGCCAGCTTTTGGCCGGCAAAATCAATCCGGCCAAGCAGAGCTACGAGGAGCTGCTCAAGGCATATCCGCTCTATATCTCCTACGAGCAGACCGTCGAGGAGCTGAGGCAGCTGGCTGAATGCTTTGAGAACGGCAAGGGCACCTTCCTGGGGCTGCGCGACCCGCATAACGCCACTGATATCTACCAGACCATAGTGCGGGAGACCCCCGCCGTGCATGTCTCGCTGAAAGACCGCATGAAATTGGCCGAGCTGCTGCTGAAGACCGATAGGCAAGAGGAGGCCGCCAATACCTATCAGGGCATACTCAAACAAGACCCGGAACAACATGAGGCAAGACTGAAATTCGCCGAACTGCTGGAGAAATTCAGCCGCCAGGGCGACGGGGACGGGCGCAAACTGAGGGCGGCAGCCAGAGAAATCAATACCTTCCTGCAAAAAACCCAAACCGACCACCCCGACCGGGAAAAAGCCGAGGCCCTGCTGCTGAAAGTGCAGAACACCGCCGCCGCCAGGCTGCTGGCACAGGCCAAGTTCTATATGCTGCCGCGACATAAAAAGGACGAGGCCGCCAAAAGATACCTGGTGGACCTGGTCCGCGAGTTCCCCCATACCGAGGCCGCTGTCGAGGCCAAACAAATCCTGGAACAAAAATTCCAGGAGCAGCTCTGAATAAACTCGTTTGCGACACTGGAGCAAACCGCGTCCAAAATTGGCTTGGCAGGAATTTGGACACCAAGTCACAGCAAGCATTTCCTGCCATGCCGCATAGTCCTTCCGCCTAAAAATCTTTAGCCCTCCGCCAGCCATGTCAAAGATTTATCTGTCATTCTTTGCCCTGCTTTTTTTCTGCTCCTGCGCTTATCACAGCGGTCTGCCGCTGACTGACCGGCGCCTGCAGAGCCTGAGCATCGGCGACATCGAAAACCTCAGCGGCGAGTCTTCAATGACCGCTTTGCTGAAAAACGCCCTGGCTGAAGGCCTGGCCAAAGAGCCGGGACTGCGCCTGGCTGCCGGCAACAACCCCCAGGCCTGTACTCTGCATTTGAGCATCAAAGACCTGGAAAACCGCGGCCTGGCAAGGGCCAAGCTGCGCGAAAAAGATGAACGCGACTACGAGGGCGATGCCTACCAAACCGTGCTCTACCGCATACGGGCAAACCTGGACTACGAGGTCTACGCGCCGCAACCAGAACAAAAATTGCTCTACCAGGGCAGCGTTAGCGGACAGGCCGACCTGCCGAAAATGCATGACCGGGAAGTGGCGCTGAAAAGCGCCATGAGACAACTGGCTATGGACCTGGCTAGCGCAGTGCTCATCGAATTAAGCGAGAAAAAATAATATGCGCATCCGCATCGGACAGGGATATGATATACATAGGCTCGTGGAAGGCAGAAAACTGCGCCTGGGAGGCTATACCCTGCCCGAACAAACCCGAGGACTGCTGGGACATTCCGACGCCGACGTGCTCCTGCATGCCCTGATTGACGCCTTGCTGGGTGCACTGGCCCTGGGAGACATAGGACAGTGGTTCTCGGACCGCGACCCGCAGTGGAAAGACGCCGACAGTGCGCTCCTGCTGAAAACCGTCCTCGAAGCGCCGCAGCTGCAAGCCTGGAAACTGCTCAACCTGGACGCCACTATCATTGCGCAAGAGCCGCGCCTGCAAGCACATATCCCGGCCATACGTCAGAGCCTGGCCGATTTGCTGCGCTGCGACTGCACACAAGTCTCGGTCAAAGCCAAAACCAACGAGGGGCTCGATGCTGTGGGAACCGGACAGGCCATCGCCGTACAAGTGGTCCTGCTTGTTGGACACTAAAGGGGGAGGACACGAAGGGACACGAAGGGACACAAAGGCACACTAAGGGCTTATGCGGCACCTGCGGCGCCGCATAAGCCGCTTGCCCGTTTTGGTCTGTTGGGAAAAGGGAGCCGGACAAAGCAAAAAAAATCGATGAATTAGCATGAAAAACGCAAATTTACTGCTGAAATTTCAATTTTTTCTTGAGAATCTGTCCATTTGGTGCCCCGAAGGGGCAACCTAATATAGCCCAGGGTAAGCGAGGCTCCGCAGGAGCCGAGCGC
>JAAZIY010000301.1 GCA_012800625.1 Lentisphaerota bacterium | reverse complement strand
TTGAGATTCATCGCCAATACCTGGACCTGCAAACGATGCTGATTGGCGAAGAACTCAATTACTGCCGTATGACCCCGGACGGTCTGAAGCCAACCATGGCCTTTGATGCCGAAAAGGATTATCAGCTCTTTGACGTGGATTTAAGCGGCGCGGCCAAACTGCTGCTGAAGCGGGATTGCTTTGTCATCTACTTCCCGGAAGAAGCACACCTGACCAGCTCCACAGTCAATGGCGATTCACAGACAATTAAAAAGATTGTTTTTAAGATCCGTTATCACAACCAACAAGCGCAAATTTTTCCAGAAACCGCCAGGACTTTACCTTTCAGGAATTAGCAATGAAAGTCCTCCTGGCCCTCGTAGCCCGGTTTGTTCCATTCCAAGCCCATTTACCACCGATGGCGAAATCGATTTCCCGGCCATAGACCGCATCCAAAAAGGTGGTCTGACATAATTTTGGACACGAAGATACAAAAAAACACGAAGCTACACCAAGTTAAGTTTACACTCATCGATGTTTTATGACGTAGTTCCACTCCGGGTGGAAAGCGTGTCCTATGATGTTAAATTCAGCGAGTTGTTCGTCACTCGTTTTGATTTTGGTTTCATATTTCTTGAGGCACAGCTCTGCTTTGATCTTTAGGCCAGTTGTAGTCGTTGTGTTGGCAATCAAGTTCACAATCACTTCCGAAGTTATCAGCGGGCGTCCTCGCCAGTTCATTGAAATTACGGAAAACATCCTGTGCTCAATTTTGTTCCACTTGCTTGTCCCGGGAGGAAAATGAGAAATGTATATATCGAGACCAGACTCATCGGCAAATTTGCCCAATTCGAACATCCACTGGCAGTTTCTTGAGCCGTTGCTCCCTCCCCCGTCCGTATTGATATACAGGGAATGGGCGTCAGGGTAACGCTCCTTCCCCATGTTTTTCCACCATAACCTTATGCTATCAACCGCAAATGCAGCAGTGTCGTAACTGGTTCCGCCGTTAACAAATCCCTCGTTAGCCTCCACATCGTAAATGCCATACGGTATTGCGCGGCCTTCGTCTTTGATAAAATCATATACCTCGACTTCCACGGGAGATTTCGACGGGTGGTATTCTCGTCCGACATTTTTAGAATTACCGATAAGCTCCTTTTTTTTGGCATCAATGGAGATGACTGGTTGTCCTAACTTAAGAAATTCAGCAGATACATCGTGAATATGCTGAAACTGCGCATCGCGGTCAGGGGAATTTCCACCCTCATGAGACTTCTTGTTAGACTTCAAGGTGTAGCCGATAGACTCCAGAAGTCGGCCAACGGTAACATGACCTATACTATAGCCCAGCTGCTTAAGTTCAGCACTAAGCTTGCGTAAACTCTTACTGGTCCAACGCAACGGTGATTCTGGATCGCCCTTGGTATAGGGTTTTATCAGTGTTTCCAGGGCATCCAAAAGTCCCTGTGAGACTATTTCCTTGTTTTTACGTCCAGCTCCTTTGCGCCGCTGTTCCCCACAGGACTGGGGGACGGACGGAGGTTCATCATCACTCAATTCTTTCAAGCCATCATATAACGTTGGGCGGGAAAGGCCACATGCGCGCGACACAACGCTAATTCCACCGTGCCCAAGCGCGCGGGCAAGACTGCTTGCCATTAACCTATAGGCGCGCTCTCCAACCCTGCTACGCAGGCCAACAAAAACTTTCGAGTAATCCGTAGATGTTTCCATGTCAAAAGCCTCCTTGTTAAGACACGGAAATAACATAAGCCATCAAACAGCTTAACGAAAGTTAAAAACTGTAAACTTAATTGTTGAATAGCTCCTTAGCCGGCTTTAGCTGGCGTTGTTCTCCGCCGGCTTTAGCCGGCGTATGTTCGTAGTTCAAGCTTTAGCTTGCGTTCTTAGCCGGCTTTAGCCGGCGTGAGAAAGCACCAACCACAAAATTTTCTTTGTATCCAGGCGCTTAGGACTTTTGTGGCGCCTTTCAGGCGCCGGTTTTGGGGGTATCCTGGTCCCCAGGCACTCCACCCTTCGGGTTCCGCGCCTGGGGTTACTATAGTATGGCGCTTCGCGCCCCCAAGTTTAGGATAATGTCTTGCAGGGTAAGAATTTGCCTGATAGGCTGCTCCCCGTTCCTGTCCTACAAAGCGTGACGTATCGGACGTATCGTTTTTATCGGACGAATCTGAGGTGTGCCGGGGTGCGGGGGTGCGGGGGTGCCGGGGTGCCGGGGTGCCGGTGTGCCGGGGTGCGGGGGTGCGGGGGTGCCGTGTGTGTTTCCATTTCTAGAATGTGGCACTGTTAAAGCGTCTGAGATGCAAGACATCCACGCTGACTCTGGGCGGCAAGGCCAGCAGGTATTCCATCATGTCAGCCACGTCTTCAGGCTGTATGAGCTGGTCGCCTAGCAGGTCGGGTCGGGACTTGGCAAGCATCTCGGTGGCTACACCGCCAGGACAAATGGCGTGTACCCTGATATTGTATTGCCGGCCCTCCTCGGCCATAACTTTGCTCAGACCCTGCAGACCATGCTTGCTTGCCGTGTAGGCGGCCTGCCCGGCATAAGCCTTAAGACCTGCCGCGGAGGAAATATTGATGATCGTGCCAGCGTTCCGCTGGCGCATGTGCTCGAAGGCGGCCTTGGCACAAATAAACGGACCGGTTAAATTGACTTTGAGCACCCGCTCCCAGTCGGCCAGGCTGGTTTCCAACACTGAATTAAAAATACCCAGCCCCGCATTGTTTACTAGCAAGTCAATTTTTCCATAGTGTTCCAGGCTTTGTGCGAACATTCCTCGCACGCTGTTTTCGTCACTGACGTCGCTTTGCAAGGCCAATGCATCTTGTCCCAGCCGACGGCATTCCTCCTGCAGGCTCTCCAGCTCGGCAAGGCTTCTGGATGTCAGCACCAGGTCATAGCGTAATTTAGCCAGGCGTAAAGCCAGCACCCGGCCTATGCCGCGGCTGGCTCCAGTGACTATGGCGACTTTATTTCTTGACATTGAATCTCCCTATAAGTGAAAGCTTTGCTCGATGATAATATAAACAGTATTTCCCGGCCTGTGATGTTAATCCTAGGTCTCCTGTCAACCTGTTTAATGTTTTGCATTTAACGCGAGACGATATATCTTGAGTCAGATACAGGAGTTTTCAGTGATAATAAGCTACAAATGCCGAGATACTGATATAATGTCGAAATCGTCAATTACCATTAGGAGGTTAATGATGTTCAGAACAAAAAACCTGATTCACCCTGGCGAGATTCTCCTTGAGGAGTTTTTGAAGCCGCTGCGTATCAGTCAAAACAAGCTGGCCATGGATATCCGCGTGCCTACCCCGCGCATCAATGCGATCGTCAACGGGAAGCGTGCGGTCTCCGCCGATACCGCATTGCGTCTAGGCAGATATTTCGGCACCGGCCCAGAGTTTTGGAGCAACCTTCAGTCCAACTATGAGCTTTGCCTGGCGGCGGCGCATGCAGAGAAAGACCTAGAGAAAATACCGCAATTGACTTTTGCCTGAAGCTCCGCCTGCGAGTGCCGACTTCCAGCCTACAACTTAAATCGCGCCCATAAGGCTCTAGCGAGATTTTAGACACGAAGATAGTATGTTTTTTCAAATCAATTTAGACTGCGTCCAAAATTGAAGCCTGAAAACACTTAGTGTGCCTTTGTGTTTCTTCGTGTCTCTTCGTGTCCAAAATCCGTTTTTGTTTTTCAGGCAGATTTTATCGGGCGGCAAAACCGATGCGGCTTTGTGTGTTGAATTCGCTGTTCAAGTTATATTTCTGTCTATTGGCCACCTCCTCTTGCAGTGCCTTGATAAGGGTCTGCTTGCTTAATTGCGTGGCTCCCAAGTAGTAGGTCTGCTGGCGCACGTTGCGGAAATCGCCCGGGCTTAGGTCCGCTATACCCTCAAGCTGCTTTTTTTCGGCGACGCTCAATGCGGGAAGCTTGAAATGCTTGAAAAACAGCTTGAAGAAATGCAGCTTGCCGGCTACGTCCAGGTAGTCAAACTGCAGCTTGTAGGTGAAGCGGCGCAGAGCGGCTATATCCAGGTTCTGGGCGAAGTTGCTGGCCATAATGAAGATTCCGCTGAAATGCTCCATCTCATACAGGAGAGTGGTTACCCGAGCGCTTTCCCATTAGATAGTTCAGGAAGGTGTCTGAAAGCAGCAGTTCATCATCCTAGATGATGCCAAAGCGCCGTAGCCTGGACTTTCCTGAAAGCAGGGCGAGCAGCTCTCTTTCGGAAACATTCAGGGCTGCAGCCAGGTTATGCGGGAGATCGCAGTTGCGTGACTGCTTTCTGGTGTAAAACAAGTCGTCCATATCCCAGAATCCACTCTGCTGCAGATAGAGCAGCAGCACCAAGTTACACTCCAGCTCAGAAAGCTCAAAAAGCCTGACTAGTTTTTCTGTCCGGTTGCGCAGCAGGCTTTCCTGCACCGCCGTCCTGGTTGCTCCCTCCTCTTTTTGCATATCAGTCAGGGCGTCAAACTCCGCGGCGCGCCGTAACAGCATTTGCTTCAGGCCACTCTGCATTTTTTTTCTGTATTCAAGAGAGCGGTAGAGAAAATCAAGCACATCAGGCACGGTGTCGCCTTCGCTCAATTCCGGCAGGCTGCGCCTAAGCACAGCTTTGTCGTGAAGCTCCTCGCGTTTTTCAGCTGAGATAATACTGTTGTAGAGCTGCTCTACCTCTAGATATTTGAGTACCTGCTCGGGAAACTCCCAGCAGGAGCAACGCAGCAGGCTTTCCTTGAATTTGACCAGCATATTGCAGAAGAAGCCTATGGCCTTGCTCTTCTGCCATAAATCGCCGATGAATATGCGCTCTTCATCAGCCTCGCGTATCTCGACAAAAAAATCAGTGCTCGCGTCTCTTTTGGGTGGCAGTCCGATGCAAAGATGTGGGCACATAGGCTCTCCTTTGTTGGGTTAGTGGTTTTATAGGGTTAAAAAGTCTGCGCTGCTGAAACTGTAAGTAAGCCAGCTAGGAAGCTGGAAATAAAGATATACTAGAACATACAGTTGCGGGGAAAAAACTGGGAGCTGGCTGCATTGCCGACGCTCCCAGTAGTGTTTTTGCTGTTTATTGCTTGGCCGGTGTCGCCGCCGGCTTTCGGCTGGATGCGGCGCCTCTGCTTATGCCGCGGGGCAGGGCGCCAGGGGCTCTGACTTCAGAGCTCCTCAATCACCCCGACTCTGCAGCCGGGGTACTGCGCCTCCACAATCCGCTGAGCCTGGGAGCGGCAATTGGTCTCAATAACCGGCTTGACCAGGCTGTTGTCCTTTAGACGAACGTGGACTCTGAATTTTCTGACTCGCATGTTTCCTCCTTTCTTTTGTTTTGTATGAAGCCGCCCGCCTCTGTGCTCCGGGCAGGGGCGGGCGGCGTATAAGCCCTTCGTGTGCCTTTGTGCCTCTTCGTGTGCCTTAGTGGTTCAAAGGCTTTTTGAGCGGGGCTAGTCTAGCTAGCCGCCAAAACCAATACGGTTCTGCGTATTGAACTGACTGGCCAAGGCGTACTTCTGCTTGCTGGAGACTTCTTCCTGCAAAGCCTGGATGAGAGCCTTGTTGTCAAGCTGAGCGGTCTCCAGGTAATAGGTCTGCTGACGCACGTTGCGGAAATCGCCCGGGCTTAGGTCCGTTATGCCCTCAAGCTGCTTTTTTTCAGCGGCACTCAATGCAGGAAGCTTGAAGTGCTTGAAAAACAGCTTGAAGAAATGCAGCTTGCCGGCTGCGTCCAGGTAGTCAAACTGCAGCTTGTAGGTGAAGCGGCGCAGGGCGGCCAGATCCAGGTTCTGGGCGAAGTTGCTGGCCATAATGAAAATCCCGTTGAAATGCTCCATCTCATGCAGAAGCGTAACCACTTGGCTGGTCTCCCAGGAGCGCGTTGCATTGGCTCGGGTTCTGAGTATGGCGTCTCCCTCGTCCATGAATAAGATGGTGTTCTCCTGTTCGGCCTCGCGGAAGGCAGCCACAATGCGCTGCTCAGTGCCCCCGACGTAGGGGTTTAGCAGGTCGCTGGCCATCTTCACGGTCAGCTTCCTGTCCAAACTGCTGGCCAGATAGCGCACGAATTCGGTTTTGCCGGTGCCCGGAGGTCCGTATAACAGCAGGTTGAGTCGCGGCGAGTCAACCTGTTTGCCGGGATCATCCTTCTTGGCCAAGTAGTTTCTCCCCGCCTGGATGATGCGCTCCAAGGACAGCGAGCTTTTCAGGTTCAAGCCTTTCAGGCTGTAGTCCCTGGCCGGACTGCTCTTGTCGTGGAGGTCCTCTTGGATATTCATAATGTCGCAATAGGAGCGCAAATAAACCAGCACCAGAGCCTGGAAATCCTCCTCTGGGTTTTGCCGCAAAATGTCGGCCGCATTGCGCACGGCACAATCTATGCCGCCGGCATTGACCGGGTAACGCCGGCTGAGCATCTCAATGCTGGCCTCCCTGAGCTTGTCCTGCACATCATAACGCTTCAGGCAGTTGCCCCATATTGCCTGCAAGGTGCTTGGACTGAGGTTGTCAAAGTAGACATTATAGTCGAAGCGGCGTCGGCTGGACAGGTCTATGGAGTCGCGGTCCGAGTTGGCTATCCAGATTATCGAATGCCGGCAGTTGTCCATGGCAGCGTTGAGTCGCCCCTTGCTTTCCCCGTCGCGGTCCGGAGTCAGCCCGAAGTACCTGAACAAGCTGTGACCCAGCCCGGAGTTGTTCAGCATCTTGTCGCATTCATCCACGCAGATTATGCATTCCTCCGGTTCCAGGCGTTGGTTTGCCGCCTCCAGGCCGGCGAAGCGGAAAGCTGTGCCGTTAGTGCTGCGCGATTCAGCATACTTGTTGACCTGGTTGATGAAATAGAGCTTCTTTCCCAGCTTGGCTGCCAGGCTTTTGGCGAAGGCGGTTTTGCCGGTGCCGCTAAGCCCATACAGGAGTACATGCTTGGGTTTGTTTTCAGTCTTGCTGGCCAACAGCTTTATCAGCTTTTGTCCCTCGTTTTCAGCAAGACGCCCGTGCATTTCCCAGGGCAGAGCCTCCCGCAGATCGTCCTCAGCATAGAAACGGTCGCAGAGCGGCTTGTCACTGAGCCCATTGAGAAAACCCATGAAGGTATCGGTTAGCTCCAGATCCAGGTCATCCAGAATCCCGAAGCTGCGCAGTTTGCCCTGCTGGGCAAGCAGCACGAGCATCTCTGTGGCAGAGATGTTCAAAGACTGGGCCACGGTATCGGGCAAGTCACTTTGGCGTCTGTATCTTCTGCTGGTGAAAAGGTCCTCCATATCCCAAAAACCGCTTTGCTGCAAATAGACGACCAGCATTAGGTCGCTTTCCAGGTCGGAAAGCTTGAAAAGCTTTTGGACTTCGTTGACTTTATCCCGCAGGCTATAACCTTTTTTACTGCTCTGCTGCACACTGCCAAATTTCTGCATAAACTCTTCGGCACGCAGTTGTAATATTTCTTTCAGACTACTGAGCATCTTTTTCCGAAACTCCAGCGCCTGGTGCAGAAACTCGAGCACATCGGCGATGGAAGCGCCTTCTCTAAGCTCCGGAATATTGCGGCGGAAACGCTCGTCGTAATTGATTTCGCGGCGCTTGGCGACCGGGATGATGCTCTCATATAGGTCTTCGATCTCCTGATGGGTGAGCACTTGCTCGACAAAGTCCCAGCAGGCGGCATTGCGACTAAGGTTTTTGTTGAAACCGGAGAGCAAATTGCAGAAGAAGCCGATGGCTTTACTCTTCTGCCACAGGTCGCCGGAAAAAACCCGCTCGACGTCGCTTTCTTGTATTTGGGTGAAAAAATCTGTTCTGGCAAACGATTCGTCAGCCAGAGCTCGGATACGATGATATCGTGTCATGATGATCCTATTGTTGGGTGGTTTGTTTGAAGTCAGCTAACACTAACTGACTGAAAAGTCTGTTACGCCTAATTCGCCTCTGCACAATAATGTGCTCCATAATCGGTATGGAAAAAAAGACGGTAACATTCTTGTTTTAGCGGATATGATCCGCGTTCGCGATTGGTGCAGCGCGTGCCTCTGTACTTAGAGCCGACGGCAAAGCCTTGGGGCTAGTTGTGTGGGCAGAGATGCTTGCGCAGCGATGTTGCTGGTTCAGCGTGGGCCTAAGCGACCTAGGACAGCTCTTCGATAACTCCGATGCTGGCACCGGGATACTGAGCCTCTACAATGCGCTGGGCCTGTGAGCGGCAATTGGTCTCAATGACCGGCTTGATTAGGCCGCCACCTTTCAAAAATACATGTACTCTGAATTTCTTGACTCTCATCTTGCTCCTTTTTTTGGGGTTTTTGTTGAAGTCAGTAATCATTACTGACCGAAAATCGGTTCCGCCTAATTCGGCGTCGATATATAATGTGCTAAAAAACAGACATGGGAAAAGAAAGTGGCTAACTTTTTTGGTTTTTGTTGAAAAAACCTGTTTTTTTCGTTTTTTGTGGAAAAATCCGCGTTTGCGAGAAATGCTTATCTCGCTCTGTACACATTATAAGCCTAGACCTGTGACACAGAATGTCACAGTCTTAGAAAGAAAGGAAAAAACTTGAAAAAAAATGAAAAAGCGCCAATTTGGCGATGCCATGAAATATCTTCATGCTCCGACAGCAGATTCCGTCTGCACACTATGCGTAGAGCATCGGCGACTTCTTGCAGCAAAATAATAAAATAGTATTTTTTTTATTTTTTAGTTGATTTAGCTTCTGTGCTTTATTCAGCGCAGCACTGATTTCAACGACTACATTATAATAGTCAGTAAATAAAAAAAGCTCGACTATGCCAAACGCAAAGTATCAAAGCATCATCGCCGAACAGTTGTCTAGTGACCTGCGGACGGAGTTTCCGAGAATCAGCGGGTTCTCAAGGCATAATGTTTTCTATATGCGGGAATTTTACCTGCTTTACCGCGACAACAAGCGAGTGCAACCATTAGTTGCATAAATCGGCTGGACTCATAATCTATACCCCGTCCAAAAAGGTAGTCTGACAGAATTTTGGACACTAATTTTAATTAAAAATCAAATCGAGCTAGTTGGTATGGCGGATTAGCATTCGTGCTATATGTTATGTGTGGTGTCTTTCTCCACACAAAACAAGGAGCACACAATGGCTAAACCAGGACCTCGAGTAATCATTTCTAAGGATGAATTGAAAAAGGCAAAAAAAATCATTGCCGATTTGCCTTATCGTAACGACATTCTCATTGCTTTCACTGTGATTCTGACTTCATTAGAGAAGCTTAGCCAAGCGATTATCGCTGATACTTTGGGGGTTTCTGAGTCCACTGTGAAGCGAATGATCAAAGATTTTAAGAAGAAAACATCAACGGAGGATGAGACTGACACTCCGACTTGGGGTGGCGACAGGCGGTCAATTTTAACAAGGGAAGAGGAGATTGAAGTTCTAGAACAAATGACTCCCGAAGCAGTGCAGGGACGTTTTGTGACTGTCGCCGACATCCATCAGGCTTTGGAAGCCAAGGCGGGGCGCAAGCTAAGCAAACAAACAGCTTACAACACTCTTTATCGTCATAACTGGCAGAAAGTTGCTCTAGACAAGGCGCATCTCAAAAATGAGGCTGAAAATCTTGAGCAGTTCAAAAAAATACGTTCTTTGACGCGGTACACATGGCAACCCTCTAGTCCAAGCTGGAGAGAAAAAACCTTCGCCTAATGTTCCAGGATGAAGCCGTTTTGGGAGGATGTTGGGGGGGCGGGAGCGAGGTCGGAGCGCCGGCATTGGTGCGGGAA
>JAAZIY010000300.1 GCA_012800625.1 Lentisphaerota bacterium | reverse complement strand
GCAAAGACATTGCGCATGATCTTGATGCTCTCCAGCAGATTGCGCGTGATCACCGGCTCCATCACATTCAGCTCGAACTGTCCGGCCTCGGAGGCCATGGACACTGCCAAGTCATTGCCTATCACCTGAAAAGCCACCTGATTAAGCACCTCGGCCATCACCGGATTCACCTTGCCGGGCATAATCGAGCTGCCCGACTGACGCGGCGGCAAAAGCAACTCGCCAAAGCCGCAGCGCGGACCGGAGGCCATCAGACGCAGATCATTGGCGATCTTGGACATATTGAGCATGCAGACCTTCAGGCTGCTGGAAACCACCGTATAGCAATCGCTGTTCTGCGTGCCGTCCACCAGGTCTGCTACCGGGCGCAAAGGCAGGCCGGAGATTTCCGCCAGGCGGGTCACCACGCGTTCCACATAGAACTTGTCGGCATTCAGCCCGGTGCCCACTGCCGTGGCCCCCAGATTCACCTCGAGGAGCTCCTTTCGAGACCAGGCTATGCGTTCTATATCCCGGTTGCAGACCTGCTTATAGGCGTTGAACTCCTGTCCCAGGCGTATGGGCACGGCATCCTGCAAGTGAGTGCGCCCCATCTTGATAAGGTCTTTGAAACGCTCGGCGCAATCAGCAAAAGCGGCGCTCAGCAGGCCCATCTCGGCCAAAAGCGAGTCCAGTTTATTAATCGTGGCTATATGTATGGCGCTAGGTACCGCGTCGTTGGTGGACTGCCCCATATTGACATGGTTCAGGGGCGAAACACGAGCGTAGTCGCCCTTCTCCGCACCGAGGGCCTCCAGAGCCGCATTGGCGATAACCTCGTTGGCATTCATGTTGAATGAAGTGCCCGCGCCCCCCTGTATGGGGTCCACGATGAAATGCTCATGCAGCTCACCGGCCAGCAAACGATCGCAGCCCTGAGCAATGGCCTGGGCAAGCTCGGCAGAAAGACGGGAGGCGTCCGCATTAGCCAGGGCCGCCGCCTTCTTCACCATCGCGATAGCCTCAATCAAGGCCCCGGAAACCGCCTCGCCGGTAATCGGAAAATTCTCTCGCCCGCGCAAGGCATGTATGCCATAGTAAGCCGCGGAAGGAATTTCCCTGGTCCCCAAAGAATCACTCTCCAAACGAACTGAACCATGAAAACTGGACTTTGACATTTTTCTCCTTTCTGACGCTGAGCTGACAAAAAAAGAACCCACCGTAATATAATCTTGTTCGCTGAATTTTATCGCTTGCAAATCAGCGTCATAAAAACTTGCGCTGCCTTGATTGTCCGAAGCCGCCTTGTCAGACCGGTGTTTCCTGCCTCAGCCTGGTAATCTCCAGGCTGGCGCCCTCTGCTGCGGCTATGCCGGCCGGCTTGTCAATCCGGACCCTCACCGCTTCTATAGGATATTCCTGCAGGCAATGCCGCGCCATGGCCTCGGCCAAGCTCTCGATGAGCTGAAACCGGCTGGCGTTGACCAGAGCAAGCAGCTCTTTGCTGAGCCGGGCATAGTTAACCGTAAGCTGCAAATCGTCAGCCGCCGCCGCCGCCCGGGTACAGAAATATACATCCAGGCTGACATAAAGCACCTGGGGCTGCAAACGCTCCTTGGGCTTGCAGCCGATAATGCCGGAACAACGTAGCCGGACTATTGATATCTTGTCTAAAAACGCCAAACTTTGCAGTCGCTCTAATTCATTCATCTTGCTCGCTCTTCTTTGCTAAAGACTCCAGCATCTCATCCTGACAAGCATACTTGGCGGGACGGGCATAAAAAGGGTAGCGCCGACACAACCGGGTAGGGATGTTGCTAGGCACATAACGCCAGCGGTGATATACCCAGAGATATTGCTCGGGATGCTTGCGGATAAGCTTCTCATTGGCGGCAAGAAGAGCGCTGGTCAGCTCCCAGTCGCTGCCATACTCACTGCCAGGCTTAGGCAGAGGCTCGTAAAGCAGCTCAAAATGACCAGAAGCAGCCTTGCAGCAGGCCACAGCTGCAATCAAAGCATGCTGACGACGAGCCAAAGCCGCTGGAAGACGGCTGCTAGTCGCAGGCAAACCAAAAAATTCGACAAAGATGCCGCCGTGTCGAGGACTGATGTTCTGGTCATTAAGCAAACCGACGAATTTCTTCTCTTGCAAGGCCTGTCGGACTTTTAGAGCCGCGCCGCGCGTCGAGACCACTACGGCACCCTGGCTACTGCGCTGCTTGCGCAGCAACGCGGCCAAAGACGCTGTGCTCAACTCGGCGGCCAAAAGAACGAAGGGACGCTCGAAAACAAACGCGAAGTGAATGAGCATCTCCCAGTTGCCCAGATGCGGAGAGCAGAAAATCGCGCCCTGCCCGAGATTCTTCAGTTCGGCGGGCAGCTCGAAAGGGCAAAGACGCTCTTTTATGCGCTCGGGATGCTTCAGAGCCTGCAGGAAATCCAGGCCGAACTCAATCATAAAAGCAATATTGCGCTGTCGCAGAGCACGGATTTCACTGGCGCTCAGCTCGGGAAACGCCAGGCGCAGATTCGCCTCGATAACGCGTCTGCGCCGCCCCAGGAAGGGGGCGGCTAAAAAGGCCGCAAACCGGGCCAAGCCGCGGGTGGAACGCAAAGAAAGCCCGCCAAAACAAAAAAGCAAGCAGGAAAAAAGCGGCCCCAGCAACCAGTTGCCAAAACGCCGATACCAGGTTGTAGAGCTTGTTTCGGACACTTTTAGATACTAGGACTCACAGAAAAAAACAGATACACCCCGCCCAAAAAGCTGGCCGACGGGTTTTGGCAAAGGAAGACAGAGCAAATAAAACAGGGCGCCAGCGGCTACTGCTTGAGCCTTTGCAGCAAGAGATAGCGTTTCAGCTGCCCCTCGCCGGGCGCGCTGCTGACACTGCCCACCGGCTCGAAGCCGGAGCTCCAGCGCTCTTGCATAAGCGCGGGCAAGTCTCGCGGTGAAACTTCGCTGATGTCTATCCAGCGCACATCTATAGGCTGCTCTTCAGGCTCGCAACTGTCAAGTACTAACAGCGCCTCCTCGGCACATTGGCAGACAGCCTGCAAGCGAAAGGGAGAGCCGCGCTTACAAGCCCGCAGCAGCATGGCGCTGGCCTCTTCCAGACTGTAGAGTAGGTCTTCAAGATGGATGAAAATATAACGAGAGGTTTCCATGCTTTATTCCT
>JAAZIY010000299.1 GCA_012800625.1 Lentisphaerota bacterium | reverse complement strand
TTAGGCGCAGATGCCTTCGTGTGCCTTCGTGTGCCTTCGTGTCAAAGGCGCAGTTACTGTTCTGGCTTCAGGGCTTTTTCGTATTCTTGTATGGCGTCGCAGACCGCTACGCTTAATTTGTCCTGGTAATATGATTCGAGCAGTTTTTTGCGCTCGTCGGCGTTGCTAAGGAAGCCTAGTTCGAGCAGGGCGGCAGGACAGGCCACCTCGCGTATAACGTAGAACTGCTTGCGTTTCAAGCCACGGTCATTGGCGTTGCTCGCCTTCAACAGGGCGCTGTGCATGATAAAGCCAAGCAGGGCGTTTTCGTGGTCATAGGCATTGCCGGCAGCCGCCTTGGTGGCAAAGGTGTTGCCGCCGCTCGAAGGGGTCTGAGCCGGATTGATAACGTAGGTCTCTATGCCATTGACCGCGGCATTGGCGCTGGCATTGCAATGGATGCTGATATACAAGTCGGGCTGCAGGCGCTTGGCGGCGGCGGCACGCTGCTCGAGACTCAGCAGGCGGTCCTGGTTCCGGGTCATACTCACCTTGTAGCCGCGTTTGCGCAGAATGGCGGCGATTCTGCGACTAAAGAGCAGGTTCAAGTTTTTCTCGACTATACCTTGGTTTTGCGCGCCCGGGTCTTTGCCGCCGTGCCCCGGATCCAGCATAATATGGCTGATTTTTCTTTTGGGGACTATACTGCGCCGCAGTATGGGGTCAATAAAGCTTTGGAAATCAACCTGGGGCAGCAGTATCTCGCCCTCGTGCTCGGCTATGGCGAAAGAGAGATTCGACTCGATGCCGTTGATTCTGAAAATACGGCTGTCTTTGCTGAATAACAGATAGCTGTAGCGCGATTGCAAGACCGCATTTTTGCCGGCCTGCGAGTAGTTCATGCCATAGAACCTGGCCACATCGCTCAAATAAAGATAACGTTGCTTCTGTAGTTGTTTGTATCTGATGGCGAAGCTCCTACTGCCCTGGGCACTCAAAGGGCAGGTACTTTGTACAAGGAAGAGCAGCAGCAAAAGAGAGGCAAGACAAAATTTGAACAGGTTGCCAAGGGTATGCCGGCCTAAGCCCTGGCAAAAACGCCTGGACGCCTTATCTGGAGTCATTTCCGGCCTCGTCACTTTATGCGTCACAAATATTTTCCTCATGCTGGCAGCCTGGGAGGTGAGCCGGCAAGGCGTCCGGCTTTAGGAGGCTCCGGCGAGCATCTCGAACTTGGCCTTGCGCGTACCCTTGACTATATCGGCGTCTATGCGGCATATGGCTTTCTTGCCGCCCAGGTCGGGTATCTCATACATGAGGTCAGTCATGAAATACTCCATGACCGAACGCAGTCCACGTGCGCCGGATTTTTTACGCATGGCCTTCTCGGCCACTGCCTCGATGGCCGAATCGCTGAAAACCAGCTCGATATTGTCCATGGCGAACAGGGCCTGATACTGGCGCAGCAAGGAGTTTTTGGGCTCTTTCAGGATCAGTGCCAGGTCTTCCTTGCTCAGTTCGCGCAGCGCGGCGGTGACCGGCAGGCGTCCGACAAACTCGGGGATTAAGCCGAAGCGCAAGAGGTCTTCAGGCTCGACAAAGTCCAGGGTGTTAAGCTGGTCATCACTCAGGTCCAGGCTGCCTTTTTCGGCCTTGCGCCCGAAGCCCAGCACGCGCACGCCGTCGCGCCGCTGGATGATCTTGTCCAGTCCGACAAAAGCTCCCGAGCAGATAAACAGTATATTGGTGGTGTCCAGGGCGACATACTCGGCCTGCGGGTGTTTGCGCCCGCCTTGCGGCGGCACGTTGGACACGGTGCCTTCGAGTATCTTCAGCAGGGCCTGCTGCACGCCTTCCCCGGAGACGTCGCGGGTAATGGAGACATTTTCGCTGCGCTTGGCGATCTTGTCTATCTCGTCTACATAGATAATGCCGATTTCGGCCTTTTTGACGTCATAGTCTGCCGCCTGCAACAAGCGCACGAGGATATTTTCGACGTCGTCTCCGACGTATCCGGCCTCGGTCAGCGTAGTGGCGTCGCAGATAGCAAAGGGAACCTTGAGTTTTTTAGCCAGTATTCTGGCCAGCAGGGTCTTGCCTGAGCCGGTAGGCCCGATGAGCAGCACGTTGCTTTTCTCGATCTCGACGTCGTCAAAGCCCTTGTTGCCCTTGGCCAGATACTGCAGGCGCTTGTAATGATTGTGCACGGCTACCGAAAGTATCTTCTTGACCCGCTCCTGGCCGACCACATACTGGTCCAGATAGGCTTTGATTTCCACCGGACTGCCTACTTTAGGCATGCCGCCGCCGAACTGCTTGCCCGGCAGGCGCTCAGCATTGCTTTGACCGAACCTGCGGCTAGGCCGGTCCAGGGCGACCTCGATATTCTCATAGGCGGTCTCGATACAATCACTGCAGATGGCCTGATTTGTCTCCATGGAAACCAGCAGAAACACGCCTTCATCTTTTGTGCGCTGACAAAAAGAGCAGCACGTAGGCTCGGTGTTGTTATTTTTTTTGCTCATGGATAAAATCAGGATGATGGGTCAGTAAATCGAAAACAGAAGACGAATAAGCAGAGCGCGGCCAAAAAGCTAATGGCGGACGAAGACAGACGAAGAGCCGTTGATGAGCGCCGCCTCACTTTTTTTCTTTTTCGTTAGGCAGCATGATATGGTCGACGACATTATATGCCTTGGCGGCCTCGGCAGTGAGGAAAAAGTCCCTTTCGCTGTCCTTTTGTATGGTTTCAGACTTTTTGCCGGTATGCTTGGCGAGGATATTATAGAGCACTTTTTTGATATGCAGTATTTCTTTGGCCTGTATATCGATATCGGCGGCGGTTCCCTCCACGCCGCCCGAGGGTTGGTGTATCATGATGCGCGCGTTAGGCAGGGCGTATCTTTTGCCGGCGGCTCCGGCGGCGAGCAGCACCGCCCCCATGCTGGCGGCCTGGCCTATGCAGTAGGTGCGCACATCGCAGCTGAGCATCTGCATGGTGTCGTAGATGGCAAGCCCGGCGGTGACCACGCCGCCAGGGCTGTTGATGTAGAAGTCAATGTCCTTCTTCGGGTCTTCGCTTTGCAGAAAAAGCAGCTGAGCCACGATGGAGTTGGCCACCGCGTCATTCACCTGCGTGCCCAGCATGATAATGCGATCCTTGAGCAGGCGCGAATAAATGTCGTATTGACGCTCGCCCTGCCCAGTCTGCTCAATCACATAAGGAACGTAAAAATTATTGCTGTAGTTGAATTTATCTTGTTTGCTCATGGCATCTGCTCCTTATGCCGGGTTGTCGGCTTTGATGATATGACGATTG
>JAAZIY010000298.1 GCA_012800625.1 Lentisphaerota bacterium | reverse complement strand
CGCAGCGCATCGCCGTTATGTATCTGGGGCGCCTGGTCGAATACGGCGACAGCCAAGCCATTATGGAGGAGCCTCTGCACCCCTATACCCAGGCGCTGATTGCCGCCATACCGGTGCCGGGCCGGCAAAGAGCAAAGCCCCAGGCGCCTAGCAAATTGGCGCCGCCCGCCGGCAAAGCAGAGGGCTGCGCCTTCCTGCCGCGCTGCCCCCAGGCGCTGCCTATCTGCGCAAGGGAAAAACCGCCGCTGCTCGAAGTCCAGGGGCGAAAATGCGCCTGTCACCGAGTCCAATGATTGCCGGCGAGTCGTTTCCCGCGCCTTGTTCCGCCTTCCTGTCCGCTTCTTTATCCAGTGAGTCTCCCATGCTAAAATTTGACACCATACCGGTAGGCCTGCTCAGCGTCAACTGCTATCTGCTCTGGAATACGCAGACTCTGCAGACTTATATCATCGATCCCGGCGCCGAGGCCGAGAAGATCAGCGCGCGTCTACAGAAGCTCTCCTTGCAGCCTGCCGCCATACTTTTGACCCACGCCCATGTAGACCATATTCAGGCCGTGCCCGAACTGTCCACGCAGTATCATATACCAGTCTGGATACATCCTGGCGACCTGGGACTCTATCTCAGCCCGGAAAACGCCTTGCTGCCCTGGATACCGGCCACCGAAAACCTGCCCCAGCCCCTGACCGAAGCGCCCAAACTCGAGGGCCTGGAGTTCGAGCTGCTGCACACCCCCGGACACAGCAAGGGCAGCGTCTGCTTCCATTTCGCCGCCGACAAGCTGCTCTTCAGCGGCGACACCATATTCCGCGGCACGCACGGCCGAACTGATTTCCCCGGAGGCAGCCAAAGCGAAATCATCGACTCGATTACAAATATTATCTTCAAGCTGCCCGAAGAAACCAGGCTACTTCCCGGACACCAGGAACCCAGCACGGTCGCAGCAGAAAAAAATAACCCGATGTATTGAAATATTAACCGGAGGGGTGTTTTTTTTGATCGGACGAATCGGACGTATCGGACGAATCGGACGCATCATTTTATCGGACGTATCGGACGCATCATTTTATCGGACGAATCGGACGTATCATTTTATCGGACGAATCGGTCTTCGTGTCTCTTAGTGCGTAAATGGCAAAAGTAAATATACGTTTTGTCTGGTCATACTTGTGTTTTTCAATGAATTATATGCACTACATATGATTCAACTTATCTGACTGTTTATCAAATGGTTATGATAGTCCATCCTTTAGCTTGAATTTTTGCGGCCTTCCGCGTTTTGGCTTGGCGAGCCTTGCTTTGGCATCTTCACGCAGCTTTACGAGCGGTTGCAGTGCTTCTGAAAACTCCATGAATATATTTTCCAGTTCAAGTTTTACAACTGCCTCTTTGAATTTTTTGGTTACTGTTTTTGCAATGGTTTTGCCATCGACAATCGTCAATTTCGCTTTATTGAGGGCAAGAAGCAACTCGTTTAGGCTCATATCGAGCGAATGTTCTTCTATGGCGTTGAGGAGCATCCTGTGCAGGACTGCCGCACCCCATACGATGAAAACCTGTCCCAGAGTGGTGTCATCCAACTTTGTGCGCAACGTTCTTGCATCCAGTTCGCTTTTCACCGCGTGCCAGAGTTTCTCGACAGGGTCACGGCTATGAACGGTATCCAGCACATCCGCCGCGCTCCGTTTAGCATCTGTGCAAAGGACAATGTGAAAGCCAAGTTTTCTGACGAACTGTTCCAGCAGACTGAAATTGATGTCAACACAGAGTTCGTCTGAGGAGTTGCCTTTCAGTATCAGGTACTTGCCCCAGCCATCCGTTGATGTGTTCAGCCACTCCTGCGCCTGTTTCACCCCAGTAAAATCATATTTGCCAAATGCCTTGCGCCATTGCTCAATGATGGCAAGCAACTCGTTCTTCTTTCTTGAATGTTCGAGTTCGGAGTAGTAGATGTATCCCATGACCACTTTTTTGCTTGCCGGGGAAGTTGTCGTGTCTGTCACTGTGTAACTGCACCTTTCGTACCTGTAGCTCAAACCGCTGTGCATGACAAACACACCATTTGCCCTCAGTTTTTCCTCATTCTCGACAAGGGCGCGTTCCGTCTGCCTGTCCCAGTTCACCTCAATAGTAAAGCCATCCCCGCTGCGAAGCATATAGGCCATGTTGAAATTTGAAAAATAACCGCTGTCGGACACATATTCACGGCTTACGTCTGAACCGATCACCTTCATCTCCTCCGATGTTTCCATAAAAGTTGAAATGTCGTTAATGCTCCCGGGATAGGCGCGATACATGACCGGCAGCTTGCTATCCTTTGCAAGCAGGGACATCACATTTAGTTGCCGCAGCCCTTTCTCCTGGTGATGTGTCCAGCCAAACTCTTCCAGATGACAGCGGGTTGCCTATTGGCGCTAACTTAACAGTTTTTAAAGAAGAATCAAGGAAAAAACCATTGTTAAAAGTTCTAGGTAAACACTTGCTATGCAAGGTGTCATCCTAAACAGGGGCGCGAAGCGCCTGTTTTAAT
>JAAZIY010000297.1 GCA_012800625.1 Lentisphaerota bacterium | reverse complement strand
GCCTCGGCTAGAGAGCCTTTTTTTTGCCAAATCGAGTTCTTCATATTTCCGCCTCCTGCAGCAAGTATTCCAGATTTTCGCCGGCCACCCTGGCCATGCTGATTGCATCCAGGCCGGAGTGTCGCAGCTGCAGCATTGAGCTACCCTGGTTGTAGCGCGGCAATCCGCTGCCGTACAGTATGCGCCGGCTGCCGTATTTTTCCACCAGGTCAGCTATGCCTTCGGGCACCCAGTAGCCGCTGGTTTCAAAATAGAAGTTTGGGTAGTTTTCCAGCAGAGGGCGGATATTACGGTCGCTGCCCCATTTGCCTACTGACTCTACATAGACACAAGTCAGCTTGGGGAATTCTTGCAAAAAGGCATAGAGTTCGGGCCATTTTCCGGCAAATGCATTGAGTAGCACAGGCACTTTCCGTTCACTGGCCGCATCGAGCATCTTGCCTAGAGTCAAGCGGTTGGGCAGGTATCTGTGTTCGAAGGGCGACAAGGTGAGCGCTCTCATTCCGGACTGCCGCATCCAGGCGAAGAACTCCTTAGGTTCGGGTAGTTCATCGCACTGTGCCGGCAGTATGCAGCAGGCTCCCACCAGGCGCGACTCATGTTTTTGGGCCAGTGCCTCAGCCAACAAGGCGTTGCTGCTCAAGGCCCCCTTGTCCAGGTTATTGTGCCTTATCAGGGCGCGTCTTACCCCATAGTAGTCCATCTCGGCGAGCAGTTCCGGCAGGGTGGCGATAGCGGCCTCCCCAGCGGCGGCGCTGCCGAAACGGCAGTTGCAATCAAAAAAATCAAGTTCAGGCATAGTAACAAGCTCCTGGTTTTCACTGAGTTTTATTGCCGTTTTTTTATCTTAGAACCCGTCCAAAAAGCCCTTGAACCACAAAAAACACAAAAGGCACACAAAAGAGGAAGCTGATTAAGCAGACATACTACAATTTTCAGATTTCGTACAATTCGTTTTTATCTCAGCAAAACAGAGAAACTCGATGAAATAGCATGAAAAACGCAAGTTTCAGGCTGAAATTCTAATTTTAGACGAAGACTACTTTGTGTGACTTTGTGTGACTTTGTGTGACTTAGTGTCCAAAATTTTGCCTGGTCATCCTTTTGGGTGTGGTTCAGCGTTAATAGTCAGCGAGGCTGCGGTTCAGGTTTGCTTTTTGCAGCACCCAGTCCAAAGCGCTGAAGTTAAGGTTTGGAAAGTCGCTTCTGTTTCTGTCCAGGCCAAAGCTCAGCGGCGAGTCATGGTTGCCCCCAGGGATTTCCACGTAGGCCAGGGCCTGATGTTCAGCCAGGGCGGCCAGCAGCTTACGGGGCTGCGACACCGGCATCAGGGCATCCAGGGTTCCATGACTGAGGTAGATTGGGGTTTTCAACAGCTGCTCAGCCTGGAAAAGCGGGGAATGCGCCCGGTACAACTCGGGTTTTTCCTCTGGCTTACCGCCATAGTGTTGCTCTATGCTGTCAGCGATATCCTGGCGTATGGCCAAGGTTCTTTGCAATTCGGCACCGTCATAGGCTTCCGCTCCGGGGGAGTTTGGCGACAGGCGGCAAAAGGCGTGGTAGGCAGCCAGGTCGCAGATGGCGCCGCGGGCAATGACGGCAGAAACATTATCAGGGCGCAGGGCGGCATACATCAAATTGCTGCTGCCGCCCATGGAGCCGGAAGTGAAAATAAACTGCTCCGCAGCAAATTGTTTGCGCAGAAAATTCAGCAGAGCATCCAAATCCTGGACAGCAGCCGGACTCATCCAGGCATTGCCGCGCAAGTTGGGGCTTAGAATGCCAAAGCCGCGCTCTTGCAGTTCGGGCAGCCAGTTCTGCCGTATGTCTGGTCGTAGAAAAAGCTGGTTGCCCTTGGAGCCATGCCCGTGTATAACCACCGCCCAGCAGCGCTGCCGAGGCGCGCTAGGCAGTAACAAGGCCCAATCGGGCAGGCCGTCAAAGGGACTGACATAATCCAGCCTTAACAGACCCTCTGGAAAACCGCGGAAATCATGTGCTCCAAGCTGATAGTTTTGTGGAAAGGGCATTTTGGTTCCAGTGCAAGTTGCGTTCTTCTGATTTTTAACTATACGCAGGAGAGTGGGCTAAAATTGCGTTCCAGGCACACGAAAGCAATGCGGTCGGCTTTTCTTCGACTGTAAGCCTTTTTTGTGTTTTTAAGCGAAACGCTTGCTTTGCTCTTCAGCGCTTAGCTTTGCCGGTCGGTCGTCCAGACCCATTTTTCCCAGTAACATTCGTTTTGCGACCTGGCTGTTTTTACTGAAGTCACAGGGCACCCTGACTATCAGGCAGCCCTCGTGGGCGTCTTTGGCGATGAAAAACTCGTTGCTGTTTTTAATAAACATACCTTCAGGCACGCGAATGAAAATACTGCCGCGTTCTCCCAGAGGTCTAGTGGCTGAGATGCTCAAGCTTTCGCTCTCCTGGCACCAGTCACAGGCCAGCAGCTCCACTTCTCCCATGGCGGTATGCATGTCGCTGCCCAGCAACTGCGGCTGCTCCAGGTCAGATGCGACCCTGACTATGCGCACGGTTCCAGCCGGCACATCAAAGTCAAAGCACTCCTCATGACAGCCCAGGTAACGCTGGTTCCAGAACTCCCAAAGCAGGCTTTTGCTTTCCAGGGGCAGGCTGAAGCGCATGGACTCTTCACTGAGGTTGTAGAAGACATGCACTTCCCAGCTGCCCCAGGGCTTTTCCACCCGGTGCCGAAACCAGCGCGGCGAGGCCTGATCGGGCAGGTCAAAAAGGTCCATGGGTCTGGCACAGGCCTCTGTGCGAGGCAGGGTTTTCTTGATCAGAGCCAGGCGTTCCGGGTCTATGAAGCGCAGATCATCTCCGAGCATGCTTGAGGCGCCGCTAAAGGCGTGTATGCTGGCGTGTATGCGGGCATCTTCCAGGGGCAGAGGCTGATCTACGGTGAGCACATTGCCGGAGTCGTTGAGATAGAGTTTTCTATGCGTGTAATAATTCGCCGCGGCATTGCACAAAGCACTGCCCGGGCCGGTCCAGAAGCTGATGGAGTTGATGACAAAGCTGGCCGGATAGAAGAAGGCCTCCGGGTAGATGGGTCTGCCTTCGCCGAAATCGTTGCCAGTGCGCACGGCGTCAAAGTATCCGGTACTGTGAAGGGTAGGGCCGGTGCTGGCCAGCAGGAAGGTGTCCGGACCGCAGGTCTGGCGGATCAGCTTTAGAGCCGCCCTATATGCCTCAGGCCCCTGGCAGACAGCGGGGTCAAAATGTTTGCCGTAGGTGAAGCGTCCCAGCTGTCCGGAAGAGCTGTCCAGGAAGTCCAGCATGAAGTAGCGCACTCCTTGCTGGCGGTAAAAGCTGAAGACCTTCTGGATAAACTCCAGGGTCAGTGGGTGAGTCAGGTCCAGGGCATAAATATCGGGGCGTTGTTCTGGGGGCAGCTTGCCGGCGTCGCCATGGCGCCATTTTGGGCAGACTATAATGGGGCTGCCGTCCGGATTGCGCAGCAGGGCTTCATCAAAATGTTGGCAAAGCTCGGTCAAGGCACTGCTGAGGTAAAATGGGGCGCACCAGAGTCCCATTTTAAAGCCTAGGTCTTTGAGCTTGCTCACCAGGTTTGGCAATCCGCCTGGCAGTCGTTTGTAGTTCCATTGCATCCAGTCGCCGGGGTTTCCACCGGGCAGGTTGGCCAGGCTAAGCCAGAGGTACTCGAAGCCGAAGCCAGGCAGCTTCTCGTTGATGGCCTGCAAGTTGCCCAGTAATATCTCCTCATCATTTTCCTGCTCATGTTCCAGTATGCTCCATGACCAGCCCAGGAACCCCAGGGCCGGCTTGCTTTGGAACTTGGGCTTGAGCCGCTCAGCCACCAGGTCAGCCCAGTCTTCCAGCTGCTGATAGGGGCTGCCCTGCCAGGCCAGGCTAAACAATTCACAATCCAGGCTGCTCTTGGCGGCCAGCTGCCAGCCGGCAAAATCACAATATGCCTTGACGTCGCTCAGGCCGCCTTGCCCGTCAGGCTGATATTCCACTATGCTGTGACACTTGTCAAAGCTGATGAATCCGATTTGCATAGCCAGCTTGCTGCTGCGCTCATAGAACTGGAATTTCAGCATGCTTTCTAGAATCGCCCCGTCCGCCCCCGCCGTTCTCACTTCGCGTTTCACTTGTCCCACCGCCTGGGCTGGGCTGCCCAGAGCCAGAACTTCAGCCCCGGCTTGCGCCAAGCAAGGAGTGTGCGCTATACAAAAATAGACTTTTTGCAGGGCAATGTCCTGCTCGCCTTGATTTTCTAGCCTGGAGCTGAGGATCAGCCTGCCCTTTATGATTTGCACCCGCCAGTGCCAAACCAGCGACAGGGAATTATAAATTAGACGATAACAATTTTGCTCCGGAGCGGAAAGCACTTCATCAGGTTCGTGCAGGCGCTCTTCAACTTGAATAGCGCTTCGCCAGTTAAGTAAAAGAGGACTGTTGGCTCCAGAAAAAGTGAAACTTTTATTTTGAGGACAAAATGTCAACATGTAGGCTCCAAGCTTGGGTAGAGAAAAACAGCTCAAAGTCTTAAAATAACGCGGAAAAACTGCTATGCAAGAGAGAGCAGCCAGCCTTTAAAACTTCGTGCGCCTTCATGTCCAATAGAGGAGTAGATTTTCAGGGCAGCCCTACAGAAAAGGTGATTTTATCCTGTTG
>JAAZIY010000296.1 GCA_012800625.1 Lentisphaerota bacterium | reverse complement strand
GTATGTACAAGAAAAACCCGAATATACTGTATAGAAAAAAAGCGAATTTAACAATTTAATTTTTCATAATTCCTAAGTTTGAAGGGGGTCTGGGCTTTGCGGATTTTCACGAGCTGTGTTTTCTAGGCTGAGCATGAATATCCTGCCGAGCTTGACTTGGATTTTTTTATCCGGCGCATTTTTGCTGCTTCTGGTCGCGGCCACATTTCCCATTGCCATGAGGAAGCATAGCGTGAAGCTGCCTCCGTAGCTCAGCAGCGGCAGGGGCAGTCCGACGATGGGCAGCAGTCGTATGCTCATTCCTATGCTAATGAGCACGTGGGCCTGGATAAGGGTGGCGAAGGCCAGGCAGATATTGGCGTGCAGGCGGCTGTTTGCATTCGCGGCCCAATACAGGCATACCGACACCAGCAGGGCATAGAGCAGCAGTATGGGCAGGCTGCCGTAGAGGAATCCGCCTTCTTCGGCGATCACCGAAAAGATAAAGTCGGTCGGAGCTACGGTGCGCGGCAGATAGCCCAGGCTTTTCAGCGTGCCGTTGCGGAAACCCTTGCCGCTAAGTCCGCCGCTGGCCACGCACATAATTGACTGGCGCTCATTCCAGCCGCCCTGGCTGGAGACATAGGAGTCCAGGCGTCGCAAGTGATAGGGGCGCAGCAGCCCGGTTTTGCCGCTTTCTTCCTGCTGCGCCAGCATCTGTCGGAATGGCGAGGTTTTTTCGGGCGCTTGTGCGCGCAGCCAAAACAGAGCGCCGACCGCCAGGCTGGCGACAAGCAGTGCCAGGGTTAGCAGCGGCGCAAAGAGCCGGCTGTGACAGTGGTTGACGCAGATCAGGGCAAGAAAGGGGGGCAGCAGCATAAGGGCGTTGCCCAGCGAGGGTTCCAGCCGGATCAAAAGCATGGGCAGCAACAATACTGCGCAAACCAGGCCGGCTTGTCGCCAGCCGGCGCCCCTCTGACCAGGCTGCATAAGCTGACAGAGCAGCAGCAGGGTGAAAATCTTGGCGGGTTCGGCGGGTTGCAGCATCAGCGGGCCGAGCTGCAGCCAGCGCCGCGCGCCGCCTATCTCCTTGCCGAAAAACAGCACCGCCACAAGACCCAAGAGGCTGCCGGCATAAGCCAGCCAAACAAAGTATCTCCAGGATGCGCTTTGGTTGTCCCAGTTGCTGAACAGCTGGAAAAGCGCGGCGCCCAGCAGCAGGAAGACTATCTGCCGCTGCCAGTTGGCGCGCACCGGATAGTCGTCGCCTATGTAGCCGCTGCTGTAGATATAAAAAAGCCCGAAGAGGGCAAGCGCCAGCAGCGCAAACCAAAACAAGAGCTGGCTGAAAGAAAATTTGTCGCGAATGGCGGTATTCATGCTGGCGCTGGAGGTTAAACCACTAAGTCACACTAAGGGGGAGGACACGAAGACACACTAAGGCACACTAAGGCACACTAAGGCACACTAAAGTCCGGTTTTCGCTTCCACTTGTTTTTTATGCGGTTAAGATTATATTATAAAATCGTTTAGTACATTTGCAACTTCTTAAGCGGGCATTGTACCCGCTTTTGTTTTTTCGAGACATGTCGAGGTGCCGTATGAGTGACAAAAACAATCTTCTTGCCGCTTTAGACTATCTGGAGCATGAACGGGGGATTGACAGGGAGTCCCTGATCGAGCTGATCGCCGAGTCTCTGCGTTCCGCCGCTCGCAAAGCCATACGCCAGACCCGGGAGCTAGTGGTTAAGTTTGACGAAAAGGACGCCTTGTTTCGCTGCTGGGCGAAGCTTTTCGTGGTCGAGCAGGTTGAGGACCCTGGCAGCGAGATCGAGCTGGAAAAGGCGCGGCAGAAATTTCCCGCCGCTGCTGTGGGTGAGGAAATCGAGTGGGAGGTAACCCCGCAAAACTTCGGTCGCATTGCGGCCCAGGCCGCCCGGCAGGTGATCTCTCAGGGGCTTAGGCAGGCCGAAAAACGCAATATTTGCGAGCTGTACAGGGATCAGCTCAACCAGTTGCTTAACGGGGTGGTGCGACCAATCGAGCGCAACGAGATCATCATCGATTTCGGACAGGCCGAGGGCGCCATGCGCTTCCAGGACAAGCTCCCCGGCGAGGAGTATCAGCAGGGCGATCATCTTACCGCCTTGCTCGTCGAGATCAACGACAGCAACCCCGGCCCCAGCCTCTATGTCTCGCGCAACCATCCGGATTTCGTCGTGAAGCTTTTCGAGCGCGAGGTCAACGAGATATCCGAGGGTTTGGTGGAGATCAAGGCCGTGGCCCGCGAGGCCGGCTATCGCAGCAAGATCGCGGTGCACAGCAGCGAGGCGCGCATAGACCCGGTGGGAGCCTGCGTCGGACTGCGCGGAAACCGGGTGAAGACCATAGTGCGCGAGCTGAATGGCGAAAAAATCGATATCGTGGACTGGAGCGCCGACATACGCAAGTTTGCTGAAAATGCCCTGAAGCCGGCCAAGCTGTCCAGCATCACGGTCGAAGAGGCCAACAAAACGCTGCGCATCAAAGTAGCCGAGGACCAGCTCTCGCTGTCCATAGGGCGCAAGGGACAGAATGCCCGCCTGGCCAGCAAGCTGCTGGGCTGGAAGATCGATATCAGCAAGGCCGAGAGCGAGCCGGAGGAAACCCCGCAGGATGACTACGAGACCTTGTATCAGCAGGCGGTGAACAGAATCGCGGAGGCCTGCGGCATACAGTCCGAGCAGGCCGAAACCCTGGTGCAGAACGGGTTCAACAGCCTCGAGGTGATCGTAACCGTCAATCAGGACGACATCGCGGAGCTGGAGGGGATCGGCGAGGAGCTTGCCGAGCATATAGTCCGGGCCGCCAAAGAACACGCCCATAGCTGAAAACCCGCCAAAAAGGGCTTTGACACCGAGACCAAAAAAACATACCACGACAAGCTTGAAGGCAAGTGCTCCTGGCTGGCTGAAGGCAATGTCCGAAATCAAAAAGGGGACTAGCAATGACTCCGGAAAAAATCAGAGTATATGAATTGGCCAGGGAATTGGGCATGAACAACAAGGATTTGTTGCTGCTCTTGGAGAAAGAGGGCTTCGAGGCCCGCAGCCATTCCAGTTCCATAGACGCCGAGGACGCCGACCTGGTGCGGCGGCAGATCATCGCTGAAAGACAGCAGCAGGAAGAGGAAACCCAGCAGGTGATTGACGAAACCCCTGAGGCGGTTGCCGAGGAGGAGACGCCTGCGGCAAAAATGCCGGAGCTGCATCTGAAAACCCCTATCACGGTGCGCGACCTGGCCGAGGCCTTGCAGAAAAAACCCAACGAGCTGATCGGCATGCTGATGACCATGAATATATTCGCGGCCATCAATCAGGTGCTCGATGTGGAGCTGGTCGAGCAAATCTGCGAACGCCACCAGGTCAAATTCGTGCGCGAACGCCGTGAAAAGCCACAGGAGAAACCGGTACAGGCTGACACAGAGACCGGCAAGGGACGTCCGCGTAGAAAGGTGGGGCGCCCGCCAGTGGTGGTCTTTATGGGACATGTGGACCACGGCAAGACCTCCTTGCAGGACTATATCCGCCACACCCGGGTCACCAAAGGCGAGTCCGGCGGCATTACCCAGCATATGGGCGCCAGCGTGGCACAGGTGGGCGAAGACAGCATCACTTTTCTGGACACGCCGGGACACGCCGCCTTCACCGGCATGCGCGCACGCGGCGCCAATGCCACCGACCTAGCCGTCCTCGTGGTGGCCGCCACCGAGGGCGTCATGCCGCAGACCGTCGAGGCCATCAACCATATCAGGGCGGCCAAGGTGCCCATTATCGTGGCCATGAATAAAATGGACCTGCCTGGAGCCAATCCGGACAAGGTCATGCTGGGGCTGCAGCAGAACAATATCAATCCGGAACCCTGGGGCGGAGACACCGCAGTGATCCCGGTATCGGCGTTGAGCGGCGAGGGCATAGACGATTTGCTCGAACGTATCTTGCTGGAAGCCGAGATGCTCGAGCTGAATGCCGACCTGAATGCGCCGTTTGAAGGCCTGGTGATCGAGGCGCAAATGGAAAGCGGCATGGGACCGACCGCCAATATCCTGGTGCGCAACGGCGTGCTCAAGGTGGGAGACTGCCTGCTTTGCGGACAGACCTACGGACGCATCAAGGCCATCATCGACACCTACGGCAAACGCCTGGCCAAGGCCGGCCCCTCCACCCCGGTGAAAATCCTGGGGCTTTCCGGCGTGCCCGACGCCGGCGACCCCATCAGCAGCTGCCCCAATGAGCAGCAGGCGCGCAGCCTGGCCGAGGAGGCCATGAGTGCCGCCCATGCCGCCAGTCTGCAAGTGGAACGCTCAGTCAGCCTGAACAATCTCGACGATTGGTTCAGCAAACAGAAGGGCGACGAAAAGCCGGAGCTGGCCTTGATTCTGAAAACCGACGTGCGCGGTTCGTTGGAGGCGCTCAGCGATTCCATCGGCAATTTGAAGTCCGACCGTGTCAGCGCCAATATCATTCACGGCGGAGTAGGCGAGATCACCGAGTCGGACGTGGTTTTGGCGCAGGCCTCCGAGGCCATCATCCTGGGCTTTCACGTTCGCGTCATGCCTGGCATCAGTCGTTTGGCGAAACAGAAAGGCATTGATATTCGCCTTTACTCGGTTATTTATGAGCTTCTTGACGAGTTGAAGGAGGCCATGCGCGGTCGCCTGGCTCCGGAGATACACGAGACTCCCTTGGGCGAGGCTGAGATACTGCAGGTCTTCAATGTCAGCAAGGCCGGGCGCATCTGCGGCTGCCGTGTTCAGAGCGGTGTTATCCGCATCAATGCCAAGGCCAAGGTCTATCGCGACAAGGAGCTTATCTATCACGGCCAGGTGCAGACCCTGAAGCATTTCAAGGAAGACGTGCGCGAGATACGCTCCGGTTTTGAATGCGGCATACGCCTGGATAATTTTGAGGACTTCGAGGTGGGCGACCGCATCGAGGTCTTCAGCCTCACTCAAGTGCAGCCCGAGCTGTAAGCTCGCTGCCCTAGGAATATATACAAATGTCAGTATCCAGAACTACCAGGCTTAACGCCCTCTTGCAGCGCGAGCTGGGCGACCTGCTCAAGGTCTATGTCACTCCGGAAATGCCGGAGCTGATCATCACCATCACCGATGTTAAAGTCAGCCCCAATCTGCGTGACGCCCTGGTGTTTTTCAGTGTTTACGGCGGCAGCGGCAATGATGAAGAAAACCAGCTAAAGGCGCTACACCTGCTGCAAAAACAACGCGTGGCCATGCAAAAGGCGCTGGCCACACAAGTCGTGCTGAAATATACCCCGGTGCTGAGATTCAAATACGACCCCACCCCGGCAAAGGCCGACAGAGTGATGGAAATATTGGCCGAGCTGGAGCTGCCCGAGGAAGATGAATAGTTGGGACACGAAGACGCACGAAGAGACACAAAGGCACACTAAGGGCTTATGCGGCGCCTGCGGCGCCGCATAAGCCGCAGTGCTTTATTTGTTATATTTTATCGCTATGCCGCGCAGATGCAGCTCGACTTCGCTGATCACCCCTAGGATCGACTTTACCTTGGTGTCCACCTCGATATTGATGATGTCGTCAGCGTCAAGCCCCTTCAGAGCATCGTTTTTGGCCGCCCAGATGCTCGAGTCGCCGCTGCTGATCCAGCCCAGTATGGAGCTGGACTTGCTCACGCCGCTGACCGCACCGAGCACGGTGACGTCTTTCAGGCTGTCGGCCTTGGGGGAAATGTAGCCGCCCTTGTAGACGTCGGTGAAGACCAGCCCCGGGCCGGCATGGTCAAAGCCGCAGCCGGTCAACGAGGTGGCGCAGCCGGAGACAAAAACCACGGCGGCTAAAATAGCGAGTAAAACAACAGTCTTCTTCATGCTTGGCTCCTTATCTGATTGAACTAAAATAAAACGGCGGGACAACCCCGCCGAGCACTACTATATGCCGCAGAAATCAAATTGCAATTAAAACATAAAAAT
>JAAZIY010000053.1 GCA_012800625.1 Lentisphaerota bacterium | reverse complement strand
GGTGCCGAAATATTGGCGGCAGTGGAGCAGGGCAGGCAAAATCAAGGGCTGGAGATAGTGGTCAAGCCAGCGAAAAGATTGCCTGCCGACCTATTTCGCAAACGCCTGCGGCGCTTGCAGAGCCTGGTCAAAAAACGCGCCGATGCACAAGGCATAGACCCGGTGCTGCTGGCCACTCGCAAACAGCTCGCCAGCCTGGTTAATGCCGCCGCAGAAAAAAGCCTGGAAGAGGCCAATATGCCGCAAGGCTGGAGAGCAGAGCTGCTCGGCGACAGCTTTCAAGAACTATTAAACCATAACTTCAAAGAATAATGATAAAATTACAGAGTCATCCCATAGGAACAACAAAAATCAGCCCAGATGCATTGTAGTGCCTCTACGAGGCACCCCTTTTTTAGGGGTCTTAACCCCAGGCTAAAGCCTGGGGTTAAGCATAGTTTAGCGCCTACGGCGCTATACTGGCATTTATCGTTCAAGATTTTTTCTAAACAATTATGATAGAACGTAAAAAGTTCAACAGTAAAGCAAAAAAAGAGCGATTATGAGCAAAGGGGAAAAACTGGAAAAACCGAAAATGGGTTTCCGGGAAAAAAAGGCTGCCACTGCGGGAATTAGGCCTCAAACAGCTGTTTTTTTAATGTCTGCGGGATGGCTCTATAGTCTTTTCATGGCTGAGGCCAGGATTTTTTGGATAAGGCAGTTATATGGGATGCCGATTTGCCGGCACATGATACACAAGTCCGAGTATTTCGGGTTCAGTCCGGCCAGCGGGTTGACCTCGAGGAAATGTGGTCTGCCCTCCTGGTCCATGCGCAGGTCCACTCTGCCGGCGTCCCGGCAATTAAGGATCCGCCAGGCCTGCATGGCCAGTTTGGCTACTTCTGGCTGCTCGACGGTCTGATATTTGACTCGCTCCTCGTATTGTTGTTTATTGGCATAGGTGTATGCGCTGCTGTCGGCCTTGTGGTTCAAAGTCACTTCCATGACTGCGAGCAGCTCGGTCTGTTCGGCGCTGCCGAGCAGGCCGACGGTGAACTCGCGTCCGCAGAGATAGCGTTCCAGCATCAGTGGCTGTCTGGACTGTCGCCAGAGCTCGCGGCAGCTTTGCGCCAGCTGCGCCGCATTTCTGACCAGGGAGTTCTCGCTGATCCCCTTGCTCGAGCCCTCGGCCAGCGGTTTAACAAAAAGCGGGTAAGGCATGGCGACTTTGCTCAAGTCGTTTTCCTGGCGCAGGACTTGAAAGTCGGACACTCGGACATCGTGGCAGCGCAGCACGGCATTGGTCATGGCCTTGTTCATGGTCAGGGCCAGCACGGCGCTGTCGGAGAAGACATAGGGTATCTGGTAGGCGTCCAGCAGGCAGGGGATTTGCGCCTCTCTGGCCATGCCGTGCATGCCTTCGGCGATATTGAAGACCAGCTCCCAGCGTTTTCCCTGCAGGAGCGCGCGCATCAGGTTTTCGAGGCCGCCGATGCGCTCGACCTGGTGTCCGGCCTCTTGCAAGGCGTTTTCAATGGCCTCGATGGTCTCCTCGATATCCAGCTCGGCGATTTGCTCCGAGGAGTAGCCCTGGTCCAGATACTCGCTTTTCAGATCAAAGCTCAATCCGATTTTCATGGCTGCGTCTCCGCATCGGGATACTCGTAGAGTTTTCCGAGATAGTTGTAGAGCTGCAGCCTGTCGCCTTTGTGTCCGGCGCAATATGGCGGCAGCAGGGGGATTTTACCGCCGCCGCCAGGCGCATCTATGACATAGTGCGGTATGGCGTAGCCGGAGATATGGCCGCGCAGGCCCTGCATCAGCTCGAGGCCGCGTTGCACCGGGCAGCGAAAATGCTTCGAGCCGCGTATGGGATCGCATTGATACAAGTAGTAGGGACGCACACGCAGTGACAACAGCCCCATAAACAGCTCTCGCAATGTGCCAAGCTCGTCGTTGACGCCTTTGAGAAGCACGCTCTGACTGCCCAGGGGGATGCCGGCGTCGGCCAGACGACGGCAGGCCTCGGCGCATTCCGCGGTCAACTCGAGGGGATGAGTGAAATGCAGGCTGATAAAAAGCGGATGGTATTTTTTCAGCATGCTCACCAGGTTTGAGCTGATCCTCTGCGGCAATACGGCAGGCACCTTGCTGCCGATGCGGATGATTTTGAGGTGCCGGATTTGTTTGAGCTGCGCCAGCAGCGCCTCGAGGGTCTGCTGCGGCAAGGTCAGCGGGTCGCCGCCGGAGATGAGCACGTCCTCGATTTCCTTATGTTCGGCGATGTATTTCAGTGCTGCTTGCCAGTGTTTGCGCGGGCTTTCCCGATGCTCGCTGCCAATCAGGCGCGACCTGGTGCAGTAGCGGCAGCACACCGAGCAGAAATCGGTGGCCAGGAAGAGCACGCGGTTGGGATAGCGATGCACCAGTCCCGGGGTCGGGCTGCTGGCCTCCTCGGCCAGCGGGTCATCCGCCTCGTCTTCAGCCAGGAGGTATTCCTGGGTGCTGGGCAGCACCGACAGACGCAGCGGGTGCCCCGGCGCGGAATCGGCCAGCAGGCTCAAATAGTAGGGGGGGACAGCAAAAGGAAAGCCCTGTTGGCCTTGAGACAAAGCCAGAGCCTCGTCAGCAGAAAGCGACATGAAACGGCAAAGCTCAGACTGGCTGCGAATACGGTTGCGGACCTGCCAGCGCCAATCGTTCCATTGACTGTCGCATAGATTCGGATAAAATCGGTGGATAAATTCGCGGGTTTGAGGACTAATAAGCTCGAAAAGACTGCGGCTGCTGGACTTGGCCGGCAGCCGGCCTGGGTTGGGCGGAGGCTCCTCCGCTTCCTCGGACAGGCATTCGCGCGAAGGCTGAAGCATCTCGTAAGTTGACATGGCGAACTCCAAAAAAAACGCTTGAGAAGCAGCTCATAAAAACGATGTTTTTTATGACAGCGTATAATTTATATCGTAAAATCCAGATTGCGCGAGGCGGTTGAAAATATCTCGATTTTCAGTAATAATAAGGCATTTTTTTTGCACACGAAGTCACACGAAGGCATATCTGCTGGCCATGCTCGTTTTGAGCTGCCAGGGTCCTAGGCGTTGGTTTTGCTCATTTCCTGGATAACGTCGGCAATTATCTGCTGCAGGTCTCTTTTTGCCTTGTAGCCAATAAGCCTGTGCACCTTGCTTAGGTCCGGCACGCGGCGGCGCATGTCGTCAAAGCCTTCGCCGTAAGCTTGTTCATAGGGTATTTTTTGAATTTCCGAGCTGCTGCCGCATTGTTCCTTGATACGGCAAGCCAAGTCGAAAATGCTAATTTCGTCGTCGTTTCCGACGTTGACTACCTGTCCGCGCGCCTGCGGACAGGCCATCAGGGCGAGCAAGGCCTCGACCACGTCTTGCACATGGGCGAAGCAGCGGCTCTGCATGCCGTCGCCATGCACCATGATAGGCTGGTTGTTGAGTGCCTGGCGCACGAAGTTGGGCAGCACCATGCCGTACTGTCCGGTCTGTCTGGGGCCTACGGTGTTGAAGAGTCTCACGATAACCACGGGCAGGCGGGTTTCCACCCAGTGCGCCAGGGCGAGAAACTCGTCCAAGGCCTTGGCGCAGGCATAGCTCCAGCGCCTGGTGCTGGTTGCGCCCATGACGCTGTCGTCGTCCTCGGCAAAAGGCACCTTCGAGCCTTTGCCGTAGACCTCTGAGCTGGAGGTCAGCAGGAAGGGCCTGCGATAGCGCGCACAGGCTTTGAGCACCGACTCGGTGCCGCCGACGATGCTGTGTATGGTGCGCACCGGCTGCTCGATAATGAGCCTGACGCCGACGGCGGAGGCCAGGTGATAGACGGCACTGCTGTGGCGCACACAATCATCGACCAGAGCCTGGTTATTGACGTCCTCGACGATAAGGCGGAAGGCCTGGTTGCCCTCCAAATCGGCGAGATTGTCATAGCTGCCGGTGGACAAGTCGTCGATCACCGTCACTTCCTCGCCTTGGGCCAGCAGGGCGCGGCAAAGATGCGAGCCAATGAATCCGGCTCCGCCAGTCACTAAAATGCTCATGTTTTCGTCCTTCGTTATTGATGCTAGGCGCCGAGTTCTTTGGAGCGCGTACAGGCCGCCTGCGTGAGTCTTTCGACCAGGCCTCTGAAATCCGCCTCCTGCATGACTTTGAGGGCGGCGGCAGTGGTACCGCCCGGCGAGGTCACCGCCTGACGCAGCTCTTCTGGAGTGCCCAGGCCTTGCTGCAGCATTTCGACTGAGCCTCGCATGGTTTGGACAGCCAGCTGCAGGGCAAGCTCGTCGGGCAGGCCCAGCTTGATGCCGGCCAGGCGCAAAGCCTCGATGAACTCGAACATATAAGCCGGTCCGCTGCCGCTGATGGCAGTGACCGCATCGAGCAGTTCTTCGGAGACCCGCCAGGTTTTTCCCAGGGTCGCGAAGATTTTTTCAGTGAGCGCGGCGGCGCTCTCGTCGGACTCGCTGCCCAGGGCGTAGCAGCTGGCGCCCATGCCGACCATTAGCGGCGTATTTGGCATGACCCGCACTATGCGTCCGGTGGCAAAGCCCTGCCGCAGTCTGGCAATGCTCAAGCCAGCGCAGATAGAGAGCACCAGGGCCTCCGGCTTGCGCGGCGGCAGGCTGGCCAGCAGCTGTTCGAGGCCCTGAGGCTTGATGGCCAGCAGCAAGACATCGGCCTTGCCGGCCAGTGACTCCGCACTCTTGGCGCAGCTCAAGGTAGTGCGGCGGCTGAATTCCTCCCTGGCCTCGGGATTGATGTCACAGGCCCAGATATTGTCATGCGGGAACAGGTTCTCATTCAGGATTCCGCTGACAATGGCGCTGGCCATCTTGCCGGCGCCGATAAAAAGCAGGTTCATAACTAAACCCCGTCAAAAAAGCCCTTGTAATGTTGAAAGCCCGCTTGTGGCGCCCCTACAGGGCGCCGGATTCAGGGGGGGCTTTTACCCAGGGTGGCGCTCGGCTCCTGCGGAGCCTCGCTTACCCTGGGCTATATTAGGTTGCCCCTTCGGGGCACCAATGGACTGAATCCCAGAGAAAAATTAGAAATTCTTCCAAAAACTACATTTTTCAGGAGAATTTTGCTTTTATGATTAACCGGCCAGGGTCAATACTACTGGCAAAATCAGAATCATTAGAAATTCTTCCAAAAAATGCATTTTTCAGGAGAATTTTGCTTTTATGATTAACCGGCCAGGGTCAATACTACTGGCAAAATCAGAACCATGAGGTGAATTGTGCCGCAGAAACGAGCCGTTTTATTCCTTAGCACAATTTACCACAAAGCTTCATGTCTCCTTGCGCCGTAGGCGCATAACCATGCTTAACCCCAGGCTTTAGCCTGGGGTGCAGGTAACCATCAAAACCGGCGCCTCGTAGAGGCGCTGCTATGCCCCCCTTGAACCACAAAGGCACACGAAGGGACACTAAGCAGCTTGCTTTGTCGGGGGGGGCCTAGAACAGGCCGAGTTTTTCGCGCATATTGTAGGCGCTCCGTTCAAGGCTGTCGAAGGCATTTACCTCGCCAGAATCGCGTTCGACTATATACCACTTCACGCCGGCATAGCGGCAGGCCTGTATGATACGCGGCCAGTTCAAGTTGCCGTCGCCGATTTCGCAGAACTGCGGTTCTCTGCCCTCGTACTTCAGGCTCATGTCTTTGAAGTGCACGCAGGGTATGCGCCCCGCCACTTTTTCGATGTAGGCCGCCGGGTCGGCTCCGCCTCGCACCACCCAATGGGTGTCGATTTCCAGCCAGATTTCGGGGTCAAAGTTATTGATAAACAGGTCTATGGGGCGCAGCCCGTCTATCTGGGCGAACTCGTGATGATGATTATGGTAGCCGATTTTCAGCTCTGAGCCGGCAAATTTTGCGGCCACGGCGTTATAGTCGCCAATGAATTTATCGATTGCCGCCCTGGTCCATTCGGCAAATGCGTATCCACCTATGGCGGTATAGTTACAGTTCCACAGGGCGTGCTCCGCGATGATGCGCTCGGGTTCTTTGGCGAGCTCGTCGAAGCCCACATGGGTTGCCGCCATAAGCAGGCCCTCGCCGTCGAGGATTTTTTTCATTTCCTTCGGGTCTATTTTAGCCATTCCTGAGGCCTGTATGCCGTCATAGCCCATTTTTTTCACTTTTGCGCAGGACTTAGCGATGTCAAGGGCGCTTTTGCAGTACTCACGCAAAGTGTACATTTGTGCGGCAATCAAAGTCATTTTCAGATACTCCTTGTGGTTTGTTTATTTTAGGACACGAAGACAAACAAAGCTTCAGTCTTTTAGCTCTCAGTGTGTATTGATGGTTAGAGGCCTTTTTGCAAAAGTTGCTCAAAATAAGCAATGGTTCGTTTCAGCCCTTCTTCCAGGTTTATGCTGGGCTGCCAGCCCAATTTCTCTTTTGCCAGGCTGATGTCGGGGCGCCTTTGTTTAGGGTCGTCTTGCGGCAGTGGTTGATAGACCAGCTTTGAACTTGAGCCGGTGAGTGCAAGCACCTTTTCAGCCAGCTCCTTGATGGTGAACTCTCCGGGGTTGCCCAGGTTCACCGGGCCGGTAAACTGCTCGTCGGAGTTCATCATGCGTATCATGCCATCAATGAGGTCATCGCAATAGCAGAATGAGCGGGTTTGGCTGCCGTCTCCGTAGAGAGTGATATCCTTGTTCAGCAGGGCCTGCACAATGAAGTTTGATACCACTCTGCCGTCGTTGGGGTGCATGCGCGGCCCATAGGTGTTGAAGATGCGTATAACTT
>JAAZIY010000295.1 GCA_012800625.1 Lentisphaerota bacterium | reverse complement strand
TGTCCGGCTCCCTTTTCCCAACAAACCAAAACGGGCAAGCGCCGCATAAGCCCTTAGTGTGCCTTCGTGTCCCTTTGTGTCCCTTCGTGTCCACCCCCCTTCGTGTGCCTTAGTGGCTCAAAGACTTTTTGAACCGGGGACTACATTCTGTTTCCGGCTATGGTTTATCTGCATGTTTGAGATAGATTCCCAGATTGGTGGCAACGCTGCGCATGCCGCCGCCGGTCTGGTTCAGCAGCTTGATGCTTTCCTTGCCCTCGGCGGAATCGGGCAACAGGCAGGCCAGCGAGGTGGAGCCGCCGCCGTCCATGTTGATTCCTTCCCAGGCGCCGAATTGCAGCAGCCACTCTCCCAGTTCGCGGGTGGTCGCTCCCAGGCTCCAGTTTTTCTGTCTGCCGTCAACCGTAAGCAGGAACAGGTATTTTTTATCTTTGGACAGTCCGTATGCGGTTCTTGGGTGCAATGCCTTGTCGCCAGTAGGCACACCGTTTTGCAGTACAAAGGAGAATCCGCTCAGTGCCAGCTCGATTGTGCTCAGGTCGCTTTTTTCATTCAGCTGCTGCAGGGCGAATTCACCGTTTTTATAGATAATGAAGCTAGGCCGCTTATTGAGTGCGCTAACCAGTTTGCCGGCGGAAATCACCAGCCCCATATTGTCGGCGTACTTATGGTTGAACGGCTTTCTCCAAGGACTCCAGGGGGTGGCATTGACGGCCATCACCATGTTCAGCCCCAGGCCGCCTCGCTCCTTGGGCAGACGGGCATGCCGCACAAAAGCGACCGTGGTCTGCCGCCTTGTGCGTATGCTGAAGTCTTCGGCGTCGGGCATAGGCTTGCCCCAGTCTGGGTCGGCAGAAGTGCAGCAAAAGCCTATCTCGGGGCGTTCCAGGTCAATGCGCACCACATTCAGCTTCAACAGCCGGGGTTCCTCCAAAGCCAGACTGGCATGCTGTATGCCTGGATATAGTTCCGTGGCCTGAGTCCAAGCGAAATTTTTTACCGGGTCGGCAAGCAGGAACAATGCCGAGCTGAAAAACAAAATAAAAGAAAGAAAGAAACTAGACATGATCAACTCCAATTAGAATTAATGTGCTGTGCCGCGCCTTGGTGTGACTTAATGCGACTTAGTGTGACTTAGTGTGCCTTAGTGTCCAAATTACTGCTGAGCTTTTTTGTCTGGTTTTTAATTATTGGGCAGTGGCAGGCTGCGCAGCGGGATTTTCTCGATTTTGAGCAGTTGGCTTAGCCCCTGCTCGATTTGCAGCCTAGCGGCGGCGCTTTTTTTACTCCGGTTTTTTTGGGTGATCCAGGCGCTAAGCAGCAGTGCAAAAAGGCAGAGCACGAGTATGGCTATGGTAATGGCGGGCAGATTCATCACCGAACTCTGCTCTTTTTCCGGCTCCAGGTCCTCCTCGGCAAAAATATAGCTTGCCGCTCCCAGTTCGGCGCGGCTGCCGCCCAATTCCTTGGCGTAGTTTAGCTGCCTGGCTCTTTCCTGCTCAAATTTCTCCAGCAGCGCTTCCGGAGCAGCTTGATAGAGCATGCAGATACGTTCGATAAAAGACCGGCAGTAATGTTCGTGTTGGTCGATTTTGTGCAACTCGCCGCTTTCCAGGTTTACAATAAAGGCCTGTGAAGAGCGTACGCGCTCGGCCACATCGGCGATGGTCAAGCCGGCCTCGGCGCGAAGCTCGCGCAGTTGTTCACTGAAGCTGGAGCCTTGTAAACGCAGCAGAGCCGGAGCAGACGAAGCCGGAAAAGAATCGCCGCCAATCTCGGAGAGCCTTTCCTCTGGCTCCGAGACCGCAGCCTCCGCCGCGGCAGGCGGCGCCGGCGGCCTGCTCAATGCGCTGTAGGCCGGCGCTTGCTCCTCGGGGTCAGGCTCCTTATGTGTACGAATATTCAGCATGCTTTTAATTCTTCGTGTGCCTTAGTGTCCCTTCGTGTGTCTTCGTGTCCAAAGCAGAGCGGATTATTTTACCGGGTTCAGGCTTTATCAAAATCGTCGTCCAGATCCGCCATGCTGCTGATCAAGATTTCTCTCATGCCACTGCCGGGCTGCGGCCCCAGTATGCCGCGTGCCTCCATTTCATCCACCAGGGTAGCCGCCTTATTATAGCCGATTTTCAGGCTGCGTTGCACATAGCTGATAGTCGGGCGCTTGTCGCGCAGGATGATTTCGACGGCTTGGCGCAGCAGCTTTTCCTCCTCAGAGTAGGAGTCGTCGTCATAGTCCAGGTTGAAATCGTCCTCAAGGCCCTCGTCGGCCTCCTCTTCCATTTTGCGGAAGACCGCCTCGTCGAACTGCGGTTCGGCAAAAGCCGAGATATAGCTGACGATATTTTCCACCTCCGGGGTGTCCACCCAGCCTCCCTGGATACGCTCGGCATTCATGCCTATGCCCTTATAGAGCATGTCGCCACTGCCCAACAGCGATTCGGCCCCCTTGGTGTCCATGATGGTGCGCGCATCTATCTGCGAGGGCACCTGGAAGGCGATGCGCACCGGGTAGTTATTCTTGATGGTGCCGGTCAGCACCTTGGTATCGGGTCGCTGGGTGGCGATAATCGTATGTATGCCCACGGCACGGGACTTGGCCACGATGGTAGCCAGGCATTTTTCCACATCCTTCTGGGCATAGATCATGACGTCGGCGATCTCGTCTATGATAATAACGATAAAGGGCAGTTTTTCCGGGATGGGGTTGCCGGCCTGGTCTAGCTGCTCCTCGGCGCTTTTTTTGCGATTATTGAATTCTTTCAGGGTACGCACATTAACGGCGCCCAGCAGGCGGTATCTTCGTTCCATTTCATTAATGGCCCAGCGCAGCGCCAGGCTGACCTTCTCCGCCTCGGTAATGACTGGCACGATCAGGTGGGGCAGCTTGCTGTATGGCTGGAACTCGACCACCTTCGGATCCGCCATGATTAGTCTAAGCTCATCGGGCTTGAATTTATACAGCATGGATGTGATAAGCAGGTTCATGCAGACCGATTTACCCGAGCCGGTGGCACCGGCGATAAGCAGGTGCGGTGCTCTGGCCAGGTCCAGCAGCTTGGCCTCTCCGCTGATATTCTTACCCAGCAGCAGGGGTATCTCCATGCGGTTTTCCTTCCATTTCCGGTCGGCGAGCAACTCGCAGGCCGACACTATGCTGCGTATGCGGTTAGGCACCTCGATGCCCACCAGGTTGCGTCCGGGTATGGGCAGCAGCATACGGATGCTGACCGCCTCCAGTGCCATACAGATAGTGTTTTGGATATTGGCAAAACGGTCTATGTTCAAACCGGCGGCGGGCGATATTTCAAAGAGCGTAACCTGCGGCCCGATGATATTGCCAACCACCTCGGCGTCCATGCCGAAGTTGTCCAGGGTCTCCTGCAGCTTGCGCATAGTGCTTTCAGCCTCGGCGCGCAGGCTGTCGTTTCTCACCAGAGGCGGCTGGCTCAGCAGGCTCAGCTCGGGCAGCTGATATGGAGTGTCGGCGCTGATCTTCTCGATTAGAGAGGCCGCACTGGCCACCGGGGTGGCCTTGGCAGGCGGCTTGGCTGGAGCCGGCGGCGCAGCAAAGGGCAGCTCGGGAGCCGAGACTGAGGCCCCGTTTTGCTGTTGTCTGAG
>JAAZIY010000294.1 GCA_012800625.1 Lentisphaerota bacterium | reverse complement strand
GTCATGTGTGCTGACACCCTGCCGTGTATCACTGCTGCACCCTATGTCATGCTTGGAACTATGAAAATTTAAATTACCAAGTTGAGTTGTTTCTGGTCAGTATGTACAAGAAAAACCCGAATATACTGTATAGAAAAAAAGCGAATCTGTTCAGCAAAATTTAACAATTTATTTTTTTATAATTCCTTCGTGTGCCTCTTCGTGTGTCTTAGTGTTCAATCACAATGATAGGCCCAGCTCCTCGTCCAGCTTGTCCAGGGCGGTTTTTTCCTGTTTGGCTATGGCCTTGGGCATTTTATAGGTGGGCAGATAGCGGTAATACACTTGCAGGCTCAGACAGCACAGCGCCGTCGTGTACCAGTGGTCGTAGTTGCCTGGATTGCCTACTTTGCCGGTGGCCGGGTCGGGCTTGAGACCAGGCGGACATTCCCAGTGCCCGTCGGCCTTCTGATTGCTGATAAGCAAATTGGCCATCTTGTCGTTCCATTTTTTCCAGGAAGTCTGCCCTGTGTGGAACATGACCTGGGTCTCATAGTACCAGTGATACATGGGATTGGAATGCGCGCCGCTGATAAGCAGGCCGGGGTCGGACCAGACAATGGCCGGCAGATGCCGCTCGACTATCAGCTTGGAGACGGTTTTGGCCTCCCGCGAGTTGCCCTCGCCCAAGAGCTGCAGGCAGAGCGCGCCGGCACCCTGCATGCCCCAGCTGCCGCCGCCGGGCGAGGCGTAGCCCATGGGTCTGGTCTGGTGAGTCTTCGAGTAGGCCACATCCTTGATGAAACTGATGCCCAGCTCGATGCCCTTTTCCAGCCCCTCCACATTGGCGCCGGCCACATAGCCGGCCTTCATGGCCTGAAACTGCCAGCCGGCCACCGACAGGTCCCAGCGCTGTGCCTTGGCATAGCCGTAGTCGTAGCCGCCGCTCTTCTGCTGACCGTCAATAAGCAGGAAAAGAGACTTTTCCATGGCGGGTTTAAGATTGGGCAGCTTGGTGAGACCGTAGGCCTCCGAGAGCGCGTATGCGACAATGCCGTTGGTGTAGGGCTCGACTTTGGGCTTGCCGCCGGTGGTCTCCGGCAGCCTTTCCACGTGCTTGATCAGATATTGCATGGCGCGCTGCACCGTGGCGCCGTAATCATCGCTGGCCGGGGTCTCGCCGTGGGCCAGGAAGGCGAGCAGGCAGAGCGCCGCCATGGCGGGCTGCTGGCTGGGAGCCCAGGAGCCGTTAGCGTTCTGCGTCTTCTTCAGCCATTCAAGGGCCTTGATAACGGCGCGCTCGGTGGCGTTGGAGCCGCCAAATTTGCGCAGCGAACTGGCGCGGCCCTCGTCAGAACGCCCGCCATACAGGGCGGAGAGCTTCAAGGGCGAGTCGTTGGCGCGTATATCAAGCACGTCGGAGAAGTTCATGCTGTCATCAGTGGAGGCGATCTGGTCGCTGAAGTCGGAGATCGAGGCGGCCGCGTCGCTGAGCGCGTCGCTGCTGTCGGTGACAATCACCGGTCTTTCGACGGTGGGCACCACTTCCTGGGCCAGCTCTTCAAGCTCCTCGAGCTTCTCCAGCTCCTTCTGGTCCAGCTCTTTGACCTCCAGCTCCTTCATTTCCAGCTCGATGGAGCTTTGCGCCAGCGGTGGTTCCGGATCGTAGAAGAAAATAATGCAGCCTATAAGCAAGACGTGCACGATGAGCGACAGCAGCGGGCCGGCCATGCTCTCGATGGTCTTGCGGCGCATATATTCGGCCAACACCAGTTCGGCGTCAAAGGCCGGCGCCGCATGCGGGCTTTGTTGCTTATGCATATTCGACTCCTTAGTGACGCGAAGTAGTCAACACTCCACGTTCCGCGAGTTTTATCTGAGGGTCACCACATTCAGCTTGCTCAGTCCCTGCCCCTGGCAGAGGTCCAGCACAGCCACCAGGTCCTTGGCTCTGGCCTGCACGCTGACCTTTACAATCACGGTCAACTCCGGATCGCTGAAACGCCCCAGGGCCAATTCAAGATTGGCCAACGACAGTGCCACCCCGCGCAGACTGTACTGGTTTTCATAAACCTCGATCTCGAGCAGCTGAGGCTTCGTCTCACTGGCCTTGCTGCTGCCTGGAGCAGGCAGGTTGATGGCAAGGTGAGCCTCGCTTATCTCATCCTTGGAAGTGATAATGAAATAAATCAGAAGCAGAAAAACCACGTCGATCATGGACGACATCGGCACTGCAAGAGCTTCTTCTTTCCTGTGCTTCATGGCTAAAACCTAGTTACAGCTTTCAGTCTTCAGTAATCAGAGAGGAGCGACCAGAGGCAAACTGGCTTTGTGTGCCTTTGTGGCTCAGGGCTTCTTATCCTTCCACCATGGCTGCGATACGCACGCGATACAGCCCCACTCTGGCTGCTCTTTGCATGACTTGGTCGACATAGTCAAAGCGGGTGTTGCCGTCGCAGCGTATGAGTATGGGCACGCTGCTGCCGGACTGCACTTTCATGGACAGCAGCAGGTTTTCGAGCTGCTGCATGCTCATGGGTTGCAGCGCGACATTGACGCGTCCCTGGGCATTGACGTTGATCACCACCAGCCGCGGGTCGCTGCTTTCCACTGCGGGAGAGTGATCGGCCTCGGCCAGGCGTATGCTTTCATCCACCATGTCTTTGTCTACCGACGAGGTCACCACAAAGTAGATGATGAGCTGGAAGACGATGTCGATCATGGCAGTGATTGGTGTCTGCAAGTCTTCATCATGTCGTTTCATGCTTTCTCTCCAGTTGCGTCCCGGCTGCGCTTATTACTCTTCAATGACTGCTTTGCGCAGCGGCTTGATAAGTTCGAGCACGGTGGCCTCCGACTCGATCAAAAGCCTGGTGGCGTTATTGCGAAAGAAGGTAAAGAAGAGCAGTGCGGGCACGGAGACCAGGAGGCCGATGCAGGTGGTCCAAAGCGCCGTCGAGATGGAGTTGGCCAGCACGCGGGCCTTGGCCGCACCGGTGGCGCTGGCCAGGCCGGCAAAGGCCAGCACCATGCCCACCACGGTACCCATCAGCCCGAGCATAGGCGCGATCTGCCCGCAGACATTGAGCAGGTTGACACGCTGCATGAGCTTCTCGTTTTCAAGCTCCGAACGCGAGGAGACGGCCTGCTGCACCACCTCGTAGCCGTCGTAGATATTGTCAAAGGCCTCTTGCAGAATGTTGGCCAGAGAGCCGGGGTGCGCCTGGCAGCTGGCGACGGCGCCGTCCAGGTCGCCCTCTGCCAGGGCCTGGCGCACGCCCTCGACCAGGCTGGGGGGCAGGAGCTTGTCGCGGCGCACCAGTAAAAAGCTGTCTATGGCGAACCAGAGCATGGCGAAGGAGGTGAGGAAAATGGCTATCCAGATGATCAGGTTGATGATGCTGCCGCCGTACAGTATATCCCAGATACTGGTGCCGGCCTGCTCGGCTAGCTCCTCGCCGGCCTCCTGGGCAAAGCTGCTAAGGCTAAGGGCCAGCAGAGCCAGCGCCGCGAGTTTGTCAACTAGGCTTCTTTTGAACATGTTTTCTCTCCAAATATGACGATGCCAAATAAAATGCAATTAAAGATAATTGGTCCAGACTTCGTGTGACTTCGTGTTCCCCCCCCCTTCGTGTGCCGCTGCCTGGTCTGGTTTTCACTCGTAAGCCGCGATTTTATCCATGCGCGGGTCTTTCATGTCGCGCATCAGCTTCAGCGCCCTGCTTTTGGCCAGGCTGCGCAATTCGGCGCTTTCCTTTCCCTCGAAGAGCATCAGCACCTTCAGGTATTCGAGAACAGCTTGTTTTTTGTCATCCTGTGCCTCGGCCATTTCGCCCAGCAGGCAGAAGGCCTGCGCGGCGAGCTGCTCATCGGCGTCGCGCAGCTGCCGATTAAGGATGGCCTCCGCCTTGTCGAATTCCTTGTCGGCGATATACAGCTTCACGATGGCCCCGTTAAGCTTGTCCCGAAACTCGCCCTGGATGCGGTGTGCCGCTGCGATGCTGCGCCGCGCATCGTTGACCTTGTCCTGGGCCAGGTAAGACTCGGCCTGCAAGGCGGCGACGACATTATTCCAGCCCAGGAACTTATATTTGTCAAAAACCGCCTGCGCATTTTTCTGCAGCTCATCGTAGTTTTTCTCCTCGAAAAGCTTTTCCAAAGCGGCCACTTCCCGGGGTTTGGGCACGAAGCCATAGCGGTATTCGCCGGGCTTGAAAGGCATCTTCAGCTTGTCATCGACATTTAGCGTCAGGTTACCCTTGGCGTCGGCGCTCAGCTCCTTGCCGCGCATGCGGCTGCCGTCCGCCCTAATGACATAGCAGTCCTGGCGCTGCGCCAGCAGGAGCAGGGGCAGTGCGCTGACGAGTAGTAAAAAGCGTAAGAAAAACTGTTTGCGATGTTTTGGCATAAGACAATATATCCTTGCTTGTTCAGATGAACGATTAAACTTGAAGGTTGCTCGGACTAGCCGGCCTCCAGTCCCATGTATGTAGTACAGCCTTTAGGCTGCTCCCCGCTCCCGCTCCCGTTCCCTTTGCGGCGCCCCTACAGGGCGCCGGATTCGGGGAGGGCTGTTACCCAGGGTGGCGCTCGGCTCCTACGGAGCCTCGCTTACCCTGGGCTTTATTAGGTTGCCCCTTCGGGGCACCAAATGGACTGAATCTCAGAGAAAAATTAGAATTTCAGCGAAAAAATTGCGTTTGTCACGCAATTTCATCTCTTTCAAGACACACCAAGACACACCAAGGCGTCTTCGTCTAAAAGGGCATTATTGCGCGGCCATTCTTTGCATTTCAGCGAGGTGTTTGCCGCCGCTAAACAGCTCTTGATAGCGCTGCAGCATCTCCTGCGCCCCCTCGGCTTTGCCCTCGGCGGCGTAAATCTTGGCGCTGCCATACAGGGCGCGCTCGATCAAGTCCAGGTTCTCGGGCTTGCGGCTGTCGGCCAGCAGCACCAGCTGGAAGCTGGAAAGCGCCGCGCTGCGGCGCTGTGCCTCTCCGCTGCGCAGTAGCGCCTCGGCGTAATAGCAGGAGGCCCGGTTGCGCAATAGCGGCGAACTGGAGAGCATCAGTATGTCATAGAGGTCCTTTTCCAGCCCCTCCCAGTCAGGCGGGTTGCTGTTGCCTTTGGCCTCGGCCAGCAGGAACTTGGCGTCAAAGAAGTAGGCGCTGCGCTCGTTGTCGCGCAGTATCTTCTCCAGGGTTGCCACCGCTTCAGGGTAGCGTTTCATGGCGACCAGGCTCTGTCCCAGGGCAAAGCTGGCGCGTTCGCGGACGCCGACGCTAAGCAGGGGCGCATCGGCATGTCCCGGATCGGCGGCGCGTCGCAGAATTTCTCGGTTGGCCAGGGCGGCGGCGGCCGGCTCATTAGCCTGTAGGCAGACCTCAGAGACATAGAAGAGATTGCCCAGAGCCAGCTCCTCGGGCTTGTCCAGCAGCTTCGCAAATGTCTGGCTGGCCTCTTGCAGATTGTTGTTTTCGGCCTGTGCCCGACCCAGCATGAACAGTGCCTTTTGAGTGGCGGGCGCCTTCGGGAAATCGCTAGCCAAACGGCGTAGTATCTCAGATGCCTTCTGCGCCTCGTTGATGTCAAAGAGGTAGATAGAGCCTAGCAAAGACATATTATCAGGTGTTTTTTCAGAGTTGGGATACTTGTCCAAAAAGATCAGCAGCTGTTTGACGGCCTCGTTTTTCCAGGCCAGAAACTGCGTGTGCAGCGGCGACAGGTCTTTTTCCTGTTCGGCAAGCAGCTTTTCGGTTTCTTCGACGCCTTTTTGGCAGTGTTTATCACGCTCATCGAGATACTCCAGCCTAAGCTCGAAGCGCTTCATTTGCAGCTGTTTCAATGCTGCGCTGGCCTGACTGGCATTTTCTCGTTCCCGGGCGATATCGGGCAGGCTGTTCACGCGCAGTTCGGCGCTTTGTGCCAGGGCCTCCTGGTAGAGTCTGGCCAGAGCCAGGTACCTGGCCGCGGCGAGCTGCTCGGCCTCCTGGGCTTGCAGCCCCACCCGCGCCCGCGCCAAGTCGTTTTCGAGGCGCCGCATCTCGGCCTGCTTTTCCTCGAGTTCCTCAGTCAGGCTGACTTGCAGGCGCTCGAGCTCCTCAATTTTTTGCCGGGACTCATCGCTGCTGGCCGCCTGGTTCTGCAAAAATGCCTGCTGGAATTTCTGATTGATTTTCTCGAAGTCGGCATTGACTTGTTCAAGTTCTTGTTGCAGCTGTTCCTTGGCGGTGCCCTGGCTTTCGTCCACCTTGGCCTCAAGCTCCGACTTCAGGTTCTGCGCCGTCTGCCGGTCGGCGTCAGCCAGGCTAAGCAGCTTGCTGCTCTCGCGCAGAGCCTCGCGCATTTCTGCGGCCTCCTTTTTGGCGGCATCAATCTTGGCCTGGCTCTCCTTCAGCTCCTGAGCCATGACGAGCTTCTCTTCTTCGTGTCGCGCCAGAATTTTTTCCGCCTCAGTTTTTCCGCTGATGGCTTCCGCCCGGCGTTTTTCCTGCATTTCTATGGTACCGGCCATTTCATGTTTTTTCTGTTGTTCCAGTTTAAGGCTGCGTTCTTTCAGGTCGCTGGCTTGGGTGCGCTGATGCACCTGTTTTTCCTCCTCGCTCATTTTGCTTGTGTCTTCGCTGTGTTCGGCCAGCTGTTTGGCCGCCATGGCCTCGAAGTCGAAGCCGTAGTCGGCGAAAACCTTCTGCTGTTCTTCCCAGGCCTGCTGCAAGGCGGCGCCCTCTCTGGCTGCCTGGCGGCGCTCCTCCTCAGACTCGGCCAGCGATTTTTGAAAGGCGCTGATGCGCCGCGCAAGCAGCTCCTGACGTCTTTGAAAAACATTCATCTGCGGCCTGAGCTTCTCGGCGGTCAGATGAAAAGACCAGGCCAGCAGCGAAGCGCTATCCTCCTGTATCTGTAAAGCGGTCTTGCCTTTCAGGTCAAAGGGGCTTTCCTTGTCGCTGAGCACGGCGAGCAGCTCCTCGAAATGCGCCGTGGCCTCGGCGGGATTGTCGCCGTAAAGCAAAAGATAGGCGGCGCGGAACTTGGCCTGCAAACGGTCATTGGCATAAGCGGGCTGGCGCTCGCTTTCATAATAGCTGAGGAACAGCTCCACCGCCTTGCCCTTCTCATCCAGGGCGTCGTGACACCAGGCCAGCTTGTAGAGCGAGCGCACGCCCTTGTCAAACACCGAGAAAACATCGATCATGCGCTGATATTTGGGCAGCGCCTCCCTAAAGGCGGCCAGGGTTTTCTCCTGCAGCTCGCGCTTCGCTTTTTCATTGCTTTCCTGGTTGCTGGCCAGGGCCAGCTCGCTGGCCACCTTGTACTGGTTCTCGGCGATGCTGAAGGCAATGTCGGGCGCGCGCGGGTGCGAGGGCGCGGCATTAACGAACTTGTCCAGCGCCTGCATGGCACGGCGCTCAAGCTCGGCCTGGCGGGCCGGCGACTTCTCCTCCCTGCTCTTGTTGCTCAGCATCACGCCCAGGCGCAGCGCGGCGTCCGCTGTGCCTGCGGCCTGCGGCGCCATCAGTCCGAGATAGTCCAGCAAGGCGTCAGCCGCGTTTAAGTCGTCCATTTCAGCCTGGCACATAATGAGGCGCAGCCCAATGTCGGGCAGTTTGCCGGAAGTGCGCCCGGCCCGCAGTGCAGCCAGACAGAAGGGAAAGGCAGACTTGTAGTCCTTCTTCTGTAAAAAAGCGTCAGCTTTCTCGAGGTGGCTGGAGACCAGGGCGGCGCCGCCGCCCTGGCGCAGCTCGAGAGCCTCGTCAAACTTGGCGCTGGAAAACTGGTTGCAGGCCTCGTGCTCGGTCAGTATCTTGTTTTGGAAGCTGCTGTCGGGATACTCTTGTAGAATGCGCTCGAGGTAGGCCGCCGCGCCGCGTATCTGTGCGCGGGACTTGTCGATTTCACCTTTGGAAAAGCTAACCTGGGCCTGGCTGGCAAAGGCTATGGCTTTGTAAAACATGGCCTCGACCACCGGGGACTTGAGCGAGTTTTCCAGCCCCAGAGATTTTTCCAGCTCCTCCAGGCGCGGATAAATCATGTCTATGCCGCGCACCGCCTGGGCGAAGTCCCCGATTTTGGCGATGTTCTTGGCATTCCCCTTTTCATTTTTCAGCCAGGGCAGCATTTTGGCGCGCCCCTGCAAGATGTATGCCCTGGCCATTTGCACTGAGGCCGAGGCGGCCACCCCATCGCGTATAAACTGCAGGTTCTCCAGGTCGACGATGGCGGCTTGCAGCGCCTTGGCATCGATTTTGCCGCTGCCCAGCAGGCGGTTTTCTTCGGCGTCGATGGCGGTCTGCAGCTTCAAAAATTGCATCTGCCGTTCGTCTACGGCGCCTTTCACATTGGCCAGTAGGTCTAGTATCTTGGCAGCCTCGGCTGGCTTGTTCATGGACTTGAGCACCAGGTTATAGACCATGACCGCCTGCTTGAAACTATTGGCGTCAGCCCTGCGATTCGAGGCCGGCTTCGGATTGGCAGCGAAATATTTCTTGAATACCTTGTCGGCCTCGACCCAATTGCGCCGGGCCGCGAAAACCTGAGCCTGCAATAGCATGACTTCGTCCTTTAAAGGCGAGTCCTTGGCTATGGCAGCAAGAGCCAAGTCGGCCTCGCGCCCGCGACCAAGGCTGTAGAATACACGAGCCTTCTCGAGGTTGATGACGTCCTTGCGCTCAGGATACTTTTTTTGCATCCGAGTCAATTGCAGCTCGGCGTAGTCGTTGAACTCAATGCGGCTAAGCTCGCGCAAAAACTCCAGGTCCAACTCGAATTCATCTATTGCCGACACGGTGGACAGCAACAGAATGACCGAAAAAATGGCTAATGCCGCAATTTTTATGCCCTGCTTCAGGGTATTGTTCCTCATTAGGCGCTTCCTTCAAAACTGGCTGTGACCCAAACCGGGTTCAAAAAAAAGCAGGCAGGCAGGCTTTTGAACACCAAAACACACCAAGTCATACAAAATTATTTAAGCTTTGCCTATGCTACTCCGACATTTACCGGCATCGTGTAATATTCAAATCTTGCGCCTCTGAGCTAAGCAGAGGATTATACAGACTAAGCTATGCAGCAAATATATACGCCGTAGAGATAAAATGCAACAACGAAAAGATGAATTATATGCAGGCCGCGTGACAGGACCGCTTATGCACGCGAAGACACAGAGGGCAGACTGGATAATTTCACGGCGCAGGTTGCCATTGACGCAAATTGAGCTACATTAAGCACAATGTCTTATTTGGCTGCCGCAGTTTTCTGCGCGCATGTATTAGTCGGGGCGTGGCTCAGTCTGGTTAGAGCGCTGCGTTCGGGACGCAGAGGTCGGAGGTTCAAATCCTCTCGCCCCGACCATCTTTTATGCCATCTTATCATTGCGATAAATGTAGTGTGGCCTGCTGATAAGCCTATGCAGGCCGTATGTATGACTTGCAGGAAAGCCTCGCGGCCATTACGGATAAATCGCTACGGTGGCATTATATTACTTGACTTTCTGCAAGGATATACCGCTTTTCTGGCATGGCTCTAACCCGGAAAATGCTTTTCGACAGAGCCAAGAGGGTTGAAACATGTCTTTTTTCGATGCTATCCGCGCCTTTTTTACCGGTAAAAAAAATACGCCATATGCGCCGCCAGGCAGCGCGGAGTATTTCAACAATGCCAATAATAATGACAGCAGCAGCAATAGCCGTCCCAAAACCAAACAGGTCTACGAGGGACGCTACTCGAAAGTGCCGGACTGGGCCGAGGGACTGAACAATACCGACTTAGTCGAGGAACTGTCTAAACACGTGGTCTGCCGTTATACACCGAATTTCGGCATGAAAAAAATCATGTCGGCCACCGTGGGGCCGGACGGCAACCTGGTGCCGGAGTATGAAGGCATAGGCGGCGACTGCGGAGCCATCAAAAACTTCGGCATGAAAATAGCCAAACGTGACGGCCTGCTCATGCCCTACCGCTACTTTGACCTCGAAATGGCCTATAAATGCTGCTGTGACAACCCGAAAAAATGCCCCTTCTTCCTGGCGGCCACCGGCGAGGCCGACGCCATGAGCTCCAAACAACGCAGAATCTGAAACCAGAAGCAAAGCGCGCCCAAAAAAAGGGGGCTTGCAATTTTGGGATATTAAGACACACCAAGATACACGCAGCCACACTAAGGCGTTCCTGCCCTACGCAGCAGTCTTAACTAAATAAAAAAGGCCGGCCCGCAGATGCGGGCCGGCCTTTTTTGCGTCTTGCTTTGGCTAAATGCGGGTTTTAGACTTCGACCTCGGCATTTTCCTCGCTGGACTTATAGATTGCGTCCAATAGGCGCATGGTTACCAGGCCTTCTTCGCCGCTGGCCGCCACTTCGCCTTTGCCTTGTATGGCCAGCAGGAATTTATCCAGCTCGGCAGCGAAACGGTCGCGCTCCGCCTTGTAATCGAGTTTGACATCGGCGATATAGCCGTCCACCTCGGTAAGTATAGTGGTGTCTCCCATGCCTACCTTCACGCCGCCCTTGTCGCCGAGCAGCTCTATGTATGACTCCGGCTCGGCGTTGCAGGCCCAAGCCACCTCGAAGACCAGGGTGGCCTTGTCGCCGAAGCGCACCAGACCGGTGGCGTAGTCGTCAACATCAAAGACACCATCGTAGTTCGGCGGGCCGGCCCACATGTTCACGTACTTGTAGTCCTTCATGGGACTGCCGAATTTGGCGTAGGTCTTGGCGCTGACCTTGCTAGGCTCCCACAGACCCGAGGTCCACATGGCCAGGTCGAGAAAATGCACTGCGATGTCAATCAGACCGCCGCCGCCGGACATGGCCTTGGTGGTGAACCAGCCGCCCATGCCAGGTATGCCGCGCCGACGGATAAGCTTCACCCGGATTTGGTAAATCTCGCCCAGGCGCCCGGCGTCCACCGCTTGTTTGACCACCTCGGCCTCCGGCGTCTGCCTCCAGACCATGCCCATTTGCAGCAGCTTGCCGGCCTGGTCGCGTGCCGCCAGGATGTCCTCGCCGAGCTTGGCGTTGAGCGTCATGGGCTTCTCCAGCATGACGTGCTTGCCGGCCTTGAAGGCAGCGATGGCAATCGGGGCGTGCAGATGATTGGGCACACAGACGCTGACGGCCTCTATCTGCGGGTCGGCCAGCAGGTCCTCGTAGTTCTCATAGGTCTTGCCTATATTGTGCAGAGCGGCCTTCTCGGCCAGACGCTCCGGCAATATGTCGCAGAGCGCATACAGCTCGGCATCAGCCAGAGTGGCATAGGCATTGGCGTGCACCGAGCCAATAGAACCGGCGCCGATGATTCCAATCTTGATCTTCTTGCTCATGATTCATTCCTTATGTGACTATAAAAAAAGCGGAACACATAATGTAATGGCTTTCTGCCGCTTTTCTGGCAAAAAAACGAACTTGACTTATCTTAGGTGAAGTCCATGAAGAGGGAGGACACTCAGGGGCACGAAGAGACACAAAGGCACACGAAGGGCTTATTCGGCGCCTGCGGCGCCGCATAAGCCGCTTGCCCGTTTTGGTTTGTTGGGAAAAGGGAGCCGGACAAAGCAAAAAAACTCAATGAAATAGCATGAAAAACGCAAATTTCCTGCTGAAATTTCAATTTTTCCTTGAGAATCTGTCCATTTGTTGCCCCAAAGGGGCAACCTAATACAGCCTGGGTAAAGGCTCCCCCCGAATCCGGTGCCCTGTAGGGGCGCTACTAAGGGCCTTACGGCGTTATGACCTTTTTGGACGGGGTCTATATATGCATCTTTGCCAGTATTACTGCCATGTCAAACAGCCCTGAAAAAATTTTTAGCGTGAGCGAGCTTAACAGCGCGGTTCGCGCTGTCCTGCTGCGCTCTTTCGGCGAGCTTTGGCTTTCCGGCGAGATCTGCAATGTCACCGTCAAGCAGGATAGCGGGCACGTTTATTTATCCCTGAAGGACGCGAATGCCCAGGTGCAGGCGGTGTTTTGGCGCGGCAGCCTGCAGTTTCGCGCCTTGCAGCTGCAAGTGGGCAGCCAGGTGGAGGCTTGTGGCAGGGTCGAGCTTTATGAACGCGGCGGCAGCTATCAGTTCAATATCTCCAAGCTGCAACCCCTGGGGCTGGGCGAGCTGTTTCAGCGTTTCGAGGCACTCAAGGAGCGCCTGCGCAGCGAAGGCCTCTTTGACCTGGCACGGAAAAAACCGCTGCCGGCGCTGCCGCGCTGCATTGGCCTGGTGACCTCGCTGGAGGGCGCCGCCATCAAGGATTTTATGCAAATACTGCATAGGCGCCACCCCAATATACATCTGCGCATTATTAACTCGCCGGTGCAGGGGGCCGGAGCCGCCGGCTGGCTGGCCGCCGCCCTGCAGTACTTCTCGCAAAGCAAGGCCTGCGACGTTATCGTGCTGACCAGGGGCGGCGGCAGCATGGAAGACCTCTGGGAGTTCAACGAAGAGGTCCTGGCCCGGGCCATAGCCGCCTCCGAAGTGCCCGTCATTAGCGCAGTGGGACATGAACGGGACTATACCATCAGCGACGAGGTGGCCGACTTCCGCGCGCCAACCCCTTCGGCTGCCGCCGAACTGGTCATCAAAGGCCAGGAGGAGCTGCGCGAAAGGCTGTTTAACGCCGCCAAACGCCTGCAGTCCGCCGCCGCCAACCGCCTGGGCCAGGCCCGCCTGCGCTGGCAAAATGCCGAGCGCAGCGCCTTCTTCCAAAAACCCGAACACCTGACTAACTTGCTCTCGCAACGCCTGGACCTGGCCGGCATACGCCTCGAGCGGGTATTGAGACAGGTCGCCGGGCAAACCCGCCAGCGCCTGGCTAATGCAAACCTGAGACTGCCGACCCAGCTGCGCCAGCAGGCCGCCCTGCGCCGCGCAAAACTTGAACGACTGCAAAGCGCCTTGCAGGCTATGAACCCGAAAAAAGTGCTGGCAAGGGGATACAGTATTATCCTGGACCAGAATAATCAGGCCCTGCTGAAGGCCGAACAGGTGGCCAAAGGCGATAAACTTAAGGCCATCCTCGCTGAGGGAGAACTGAAGCTGCAAGTCGAGTGAAATCACCGCACCAAGGAGCAAGCAAGATGTCGGAAATAAATCAAGAACTGGAAAAACTGCCCTTTGACGAGGCCCTGAGACAACTCGAAGAGCTGGTCGCGCAGCTGGAAAGCGGCAGACTCTCGCTGGAAGACAGCATCAAGACCTTCGAGACCGGCATGCGCCTTAATAAGCTCTGCGCTGGAAAATTGGCCGAGGCCGAGAAAAAAATCGAACTCCTGGTGAAAAACAACCAGGAGGGCTGGAGCTGGCAGGAAATGCCGCCAAATAGTATCTAGACAAAAACAATCGAGGGAAATAAAACCCCCTGTATATAATAAATCCGGCCGGCTTGCGTTTAATTGCCAGAGGCTCAAGGTCTCTGGCCCTCAAAAACCAAACCATGTCCCAGGAGTGTGAAAATGAAAAAGTACTTGTTCCTGATTTTCTGCTGCGTCTCGGCTCTGCTCTTTGCACAGGAGGCAAAGCCGGCTGAAAACGAGGCCGAAACCAAAGCCGAAGCCGAAAAGGCGCCGGCGCGCCCCGCCGGAAGGCAACGCCCGCAAATGCAAGCCGTGATGATCGAAAGACTGCGTGAAAATGCCGCTGCGCTGCTGAAAAGATACGACGCCGACGGCGACGGCAAGCTCAACGAGGAGGAAAAAGCCGCCCTCGAAAAGGAAATGCAGCTGGTCGAAGAGCTCTTCCCGCTTTCAGTGGCCTACAAAAGACTCAAAATCGTCGATAAGGACGGCGATTTCGTCATCAACGACGAGGAGGCCGCCGCCATTGACATGAGTGCGTTGCGCGAACAGGCCGGCGGTTTCCGCGGCGGCGAAAGAACCCCGCGCGGCGAAGGCAGGCAGGGAGCCCGCCAGGGACGCCAGGGCGGAGACGCCCAGGGCGCTGCGCCTGCCCGTCAGGGCCGCCAAGGCCGCCAGGGCCGCGGCAACCGCAATCAATAAAAGTACGCCAAAAGCAAAGCAAGGGCGCGGGACCCCGAGACCCGCGCCCTTTTGCCTACCCCGGTTGGGCAGGAAGTTTTATTGGGACGCATCGGACGAATCGATCGGATGTAGCGGGGTCGGAGCGCCGGCATCCTTGCCGGCATACAACCAACTAAGATAAAAACAAAATTTGTGTTTTTAAAGCAGATGGGGTTGTATGCCGGCTGGAAGCCTATTGGCGCTAACTTAAGCCTGAAATAGGACGCATCGGACGAATCGATTGGGTGTAGCGGG
>JAAZIY010000293.1 GCA_012800625.1 Lentisphaerota bacterium | reverse complement strand
GTCTGAAAACCGGACGCTCCCCGGTGGAGACCATAGAGAAGCTGACCTTCGGAGACCGCCCCAGCTTCAATTTTGCCTGCTCGCAGCTGGACCTGGTCAGCCAGCGCTTCGACTCCATGCAGCAGCGCGACCGCATCGTCAGCTTTCTGGGTACTTTTTATGCCAGCTACCGACGTCCGCACCTGCTTGCTGTGGAGGTGGCCAAGCGCTATCGCAACCTGATGCGGCTCTTGCATGAGGACTATATCGGCAATATTCTTAGCGCCGAGCAGCTCGAGGAAGTCCGGCGCAGCGGTCTGTTGCATGAGATCAGCGGCATGGCTGCTGCTGCCAGGGTTTTTCTGGACCGGCGCAGAGCCATGCAGACCAGCCTGGAGGAGCTGCTGGCCAGCGAGTTGGAGTTCGTGCAGGAGGCCCGAGCGCGGCGCCTGAAAGTGATACGCGAAAAGCTCGACGCCAGAGAGGCGCCCCAGGTGCCTTAGTGTAGCTTTGTGTGTCTTAGTGTCCAAAAGACACAGCTTTGGATATAGTCCGAGAGTGAGTCTAATTTTTATAGGGAACGCAATGAAATTTATCAAGTATCATGGTTTGGGCAATGATTACCTAGTACTGAATCCTGCCGATTTGGCTATGCCGTTGAGCGAAGAGCGCATCTTGGAGCTTTGCGCCAGGCACACCGGCGTGGGTTCGGACGGCATATTGCTGGGGCCATTCTTGCCTGGCAGCGAAGACTTTGTGCAAATCAGCCGCGCCGCCGGCAGTGAAGAAGCCGGTAGCGAGGCCCTGGCGGCGCTGCGCATCTATAATCCGGATGGCAGCGAGGCGGAGAAAAGCGGCAACGGCCTGCGTATTTTCAGCCGCTATCTGTATGACCTGGGCATGGTGGGGCAGGAGCCTTTCCGCCTGCATACCTTGGGCGGCAGCGTGGAGGCCAGGGTCATCGAGCCGCGCGAGCAAATCCAGGTGGAGATGGGACGGGTGTCCTTCCTGAGCACTGACATACCCATGCTGGGCGAAGAACGCGAAGTAATCAGGGAAAAAATATTGCTGAAGGGCAGGGAATTCACCTTCTGCGCCGCAAACATAGGCAACCCGCACTGCATCGTGCTTTGCGAGCAGATCAGCGCCGAGCTGGCCCGGGAGTTTGGCCCGCTGCTGGAGACCCACCCCATGTTCCCGGAAAAGGCCAACGTGCAGTTTATGCGGGTTCTAGGGCCGCATCAGATAGCCATCGAGGTCTGGGAGCGCGGCGCCGGCTACACCCTGGCCTCCGGCTCAAGCGCCTGCGCCAATGCCGCTGTCGCCCAAAAGCTCGGACTCTGCCGCTCCCCCATTAGCGTCAGCATGCCGGGCGGCGAAATACTCACTCATATAGACGAGCGCTTCAACCTGAGCCAAAGCGGCCCGGTGCGCCGGGTCTGCAAAGGCGTATGGAACCCAGACTGAGAATTTGCACACGAAGACACACTTGGTTGGCCGCACCAAGTATATTATGCCGTGCCACAAGGAGGTGATATAATTGAATGTTAATAGTGTTGGAAGTGTTTGTTCCGGTATTGAGGCGGCATCCATGGCATGGAAAAAACTGCCTTGGACCTTTAAGTGGTTTTCTGAAATCGCCAAATTCCCCTCTGAGGTTCTGGCTCTTAAATACCCAGACGTGCCGAATGTCGGCGACATGAATTCAATTCCAGAACAGCTGTGCCGGGAGCTTATAGATGCTCCAGACTTGATTTGCGGCGGCACGCCTTGCCAGGCGTTTTCTTTGGCCGGATGGAAAAACGGCCTGCTTGACGAGCGTGGAAATCTGACTTTGAAGTTTGTTGAGATTGCTGAAGCCAATGATTTCTGCCGCAGCCGGAAGGGGCTTGCCCGGGGACTCGTGCTATGGGAAAACGTCGAGGGGGTTTTGGCCGATAAAACCAATGCCTTTGGTTGCCTGGTGTCATCCCTGGCAGGTCTGCCGGAGGCTTTGGAGCGTGAAAAATGGCCAGCGGCGGGAATAGTCCGCGGCGTTAAACGAAATGTCGCCTGGAGGGTGTTGGATGCAAAGTATTTCGGTTTGCCACAACAACGACGGAGGCTGTATCTGCTGGCCAGCGACCCGGGGTTCTTCCCGGAAAATGTTCTCTTCGAAAAACAGTCAAATGTCTTCAGAGGATATCCGGAAACGGCATTGGTTTTTGAAAAGGACGGCCATACATTCGAGGTCTTCCGTGAATATACCGACTGCCTTTATTCCTCTTACGGAACGAAATGGAATGGTAATGCCGCGGCTTACAACGGGTCGCTTTTCGTCTTGCAAGATGAGCGTATAAGGCGTCTTTCCCCTCTGGAGTGTGAACGGCTGATGGGGTTTCCCGATAATTATACGGCAATTGCTTCGGCAAAAAATACCAATCGCTACCAGGCACTGGGTAATTCCTGGGCGGTTCCAGTGATTTCATGGATTGGACAGCGCATTCATGCCTACCGTCGCGATGTATATGACATCAGACCACAAGACAACTTATTTCAAGGACAGGGGCAAAGCCCGGAAAACGCAGTGTTCATTGATTTGGGTAAAGACACTTTTCGGGTAAGCGACGACTTGACAATTAATTGCGGCGTGATGCCGGCAGAGGTGAAAATCGGCAGCATGAAACAAATCCTTGCAGTCAACCAGGATGAGGCAATCTATCTTTCTCCGGTAGCCAGCCTGGGGATGATCCGCAGGAAACTGGAAAGAAACCTGAATATGAACTCCCGGCTGGAGGAGGTGCTTTTGCAAAGGTCCGCACAAATGCCCAAGCATGAAATCGACAAACAATCAAAGCGGCAAAAACGAGGGAGGATGAGCAACAATAAAAAAATTGAAAACGAAGTATTGGCTTTGCTTCACGAGCAGAACCGGGCGGACAAAAGAGTAAGAAACAAGCAGCCCTTGCTTTTTTAAGACTCTGTTTTGTGCAGATGAGATTCTATATGGGCGGCATACAGCCCATTCACAAAGCTGCGCCACCGCGCCATATCGTACCAGGGACAACCAACACAGCCTTGTTCGGCCTCCAACCCCCTCTTAGGAAATTTTTCATCCCACAGGGGGCCGCCGTCATAAAAAATGGGCAGTCCAATCACGGAGCCTCGCCGCCCCGTCTGAAAACAATTCCGGCAGACCTCGCGCTTCTGTAAGTTGCGCTGATTGCTAAGCAATTGAAATTTTTGTCTGATCTCGTCTTCAGGCATATAATCGGGGTTTTCGCTGTGCACATTGCCATCCCAGCGGATTTCCGGAAATTTATGATCAGGCAGACAATGTGATTTTTTACTGCCCTCAAAAACATCGACACTTTCAAAAAGCCTTATGATCCTTTTGCGTAATTTTGGGGAGATGGTTTCATATTTGGCAACTTCTTCTCCACGCGGCAGAGGCAATAGCATCACATGAGTCTTATTCGCCTTGCAAAGATGACAATAACGCTTTGTGTCTGTGGCAAGTGTATAGCCTCTGTCTTTTAAATCTTGAATTCTTCTTGCCCAGTTTGGATTTGCCGGAAGGCGGCACTCGACGCATTTCCATGTGAATTGATTGTTTTCCGCCAGAACTTCGAAAAATGCTTTTGTGGTTGTGGCTTTTGCAGCATTTGTCTGCCAGTATTGTTTTTGTCTTTCTCGCCATGCAGGAATATTTTCAGGGGACATCATTTGATAAACATGGTTCAAGTAAGCAAGAACCTCTTCGTCTGTTTTAATATTTAGACCGCTACGGCGATATTCAATGGGCACCCAGCCTTCCCAGTATGCGTCCGCATATTTAAATTTAACAGGGATATATCTCTCAGAGGCTTTCAGGTGTTTTTCCTGATGTTCAGCAAAAACAATCTTTTTTTCCGGCGGGTCATCCATCATATTTATCTATCCTGGTTTTGGGACTTTTGGGACTTTTGGGACTTTTGGGACGGGAGCGGAGAGCAGCCTAAAGGCTGTACTACATACGTGGGACTTTTGCGGACTTTTAGTTCTGGGGTCTTTTGTATTCTTTGAAGTACTCCAGCATGGTTTTTTGCATGGCGGCGCCGTTGCAGGCCAGCATTCCTTGCCGCGGGTAGTCGTTTCCGCCTTGCAGGTCGCAGATTTCTCCGCCGGCCTCTGTGACTATCAGGCTGCCTGCAGCGACATCGTATTCTTGCAGGTTGAGCTCCCAGAAGGCGTCGATTTTGCCTGCGGCCAGCCAGCACAGGTCCAGAGCCGCAGAGCCGTAGCGGCGCACTTCTCTGGCCTGGCGGGCCAGGGCGCAGAAATATTGCAGGTTGTTGATTTTATCCCAGCCGGCCCGCAGGCAGGAGAAGCCGGTGGCCACCTGGGACTGCGACAAGTCGCCGTGGTCGATGACGCGGATAGGCTTGTCGTTGCAGTAGGCTCCGCCGCCCAGGCTGGCATGGTATAGCTGGTTGAAGACCGGCGCGCATACCGCCGCATACTGTGTGCGATCCTGCTGCCGCAGGGCGATGGAGACGCAATAGCCGGGCTGCTCGTGTATATAGGATGCGGTGCCGTCTATGGGGTCTATAACCCAAAGGTAGGGCGATGCGGAGCTGGCCAGTCCGCTCTCCTCGGCGAGTATGCCGTGTTCCGGATATCGCCGGCTTATTTCAGCGATGACAAAGTCTTCGACCTGGCGGTCGGCCAGGGTGACCAGGTCCTTGTCATTGGCCTTGCTGCTGGTCTGCAGGCCGGAGCCGCCTATGTCATTGCGCAGCTGCTGCGCCAATTGGCCGGCGGAACTGGCCAGCTGTTTGATAAAGTGTAGCATGATGAGAGAGTAAGACGAGGGAGGACGGACTAGACGCGAAAGAACAAGAAATTCAATGGCAAGCCGAAAGCAAAGCTTAGTGTGACTTGGTGTATCTTCGTGTGTCTTCGTGTCCAAAAAGCTGGCGGAGCGGTTTTTTGGGCATGGCCTGCTCAATTCCAGCGCAGTGGGTGCAGGCCTCTTTTTTGCCTTTCCTGGTTGATGGTCTGGCAGGCGGCGGGGTCTCTGGCCAGGTCTTTGCCGAGTTTGCCGCTGCTGGTATTTAGCAGCGCGGCGGCTTTGGCCAGGCTGAATTCGGCGCTGTGCAGGGCGTCAAAGACGCAGGCCAGCCAGAGCGGGTAGGCCGGTGATTTGAGGGCGGGTCGCGGCTCCGTCCAGGGTTGCGGCGACTCATGCATATTGACGGCTATTTCCCGGCGCAGCTTGGCCAGTGCCCGGCGCCGGTTTTGGTGCTGCGAGCGGGTTTGGTCATCGAAGCTGCTCAGTCCGCTTTCCAGGTGTGTCAGGCGCACGGCGCTTTCGGTCTTATTGCGTTTTTGTCCTCCCGGCCCGCTGCCGCGCATGGTGTCGCAGCGGCAGAGCTGCAGCAGTTCGTTGTCAGCTAGCAGCAGCAGTTGGCGGCGGGCGATGTTTTGTTCAGCACTCACACTCTTCTTCCAGGTCAAAGAGTTCGGCGGCATTTTGCCATAGTATTCTGTGCTGGTCTTTTTCCGGCAGTTGCAGCAGCAATATTTCATTCACGGCGGTCTGCAGGTCTTGCCAGGGCGAATCGCTGCCGAAGAGTATGCGCCGGGTGCCGTGTTTCTCGATAATTCTTCTGAACTGCTCTTGTTCGGGCATATATGGCAGTGCGAACGAGGTATCCAGGTAGACATTGGAGCCGAGCAGGTCGCGTTCGACCTGCTCCCATTTGCGCCAGCCGCCCATATGGGCGCAAATAATGCGCAGGCGCGGGTAATTTTGCGCCAATGCGGCGAAGTCCGCCGGCTTGGAATGCCCGAGTTCGGGGAAGCCTATATCGTTGCCGGCATGGAAAAGCACTATCAGGCCCAGCTCCTGGCAGCTCTGCCAGAGTGGCTGCATACGCGGCTCCAGCGGATTGAACTGCTGGTATTCCGGGTGCAGCTTGACACCGGGCAGGCCGAGCTGACTGATGCGTTCCAGCTCGGCTAGAAGGCCTGGCGCCTCGGGGTAGACACCACCCAGGGAGAGATAGGGCCAGCCCTGCCAGGAGGCCACCCAGTCATTCACCGAGCGCATCTGCTCGGCATTGGTGACCACCGGGCAGTTGAGCATGCCTGAGACGCCTGCCCTGGCGGCGTTGGCCAGCTGGCCGGCGCGCGTGCCGTCGGAGAAGACGGGCAGCTGCTGCGCCAGACCCTGCAGATGCTGCAGGGCGCGGGCGGCTATCCTCTCGGGAAAAACATGTGTGTGTACATCGAATATGCGCATGGGCTGACGGCGAGCCTAAAAGGGGCGGCCTCGCATCCTCCTTACCAGGTGGCGCATTCAGCGATAATGCGCATGACGTCATCGCTGCTGCAGTCCTTGGTCATGCTCAGCTCGGCGGAGACCAGGCCCTGGTAGCCGCTCTCGGCGATGGCCCTGAAGATGTTTTTAAAGTTAAGCTCGCCGCTGCCGGGCTGATGACGTCCCGGGTTGTCGGCAAAATGGAAATGCCCGATTTGCTTGATATATTTTTTGATGTTGTTGATGACATTGCCTTCGCTGATCTGCTGATGGAAGACGTCGAAGAGCATCTTGACATTGGGGCTGTCGATGCGGTCCACCATTTCGGCTCCGTGTTCGGAGTATACCAGGAAGTATCCTGGGTGGCTCACCAGGGTGTTGAGCAATTCGAAGTTGAGCGTCACGCCGGCGTCCTCAAGCATGGGTGCGACCCGCATGCCGGCGATGACCAGGTTGTCCATTTGCCGTTCAAAGCAGATGCGTTCGCGATTGGCGCCGCTTAGCGCCACCAGGCAGGTGGAACCCAGAGCTTTGGCGTTGACGATGGCCTGGCGCACCTCCTGCTCGAACTGTTCATGATAGCCCAGGTTGACCGGTCCGTCCCCGTTAATGGTGCCGCCGCCAGAGATGCAGCCCGGCTTGACACCCAGTTCGATGCATTTGGCACGCACGGCGGCCTTGTCTTCCCACTTGCCCGCGCCCAGGTTTTCGAAGGCGCTGTAGCCATATGCGGCGACCTGCTCGACCATGTCGACATTGCTCAGGCCGGGAAACCAGCCGCTCTGTGCCGCGATGCGTAATTTCATGGCGGAACCGTAGTTCTTTACCTTCAAATCGACTGTCATGGAAAATACTCCGTAATTTACTGAATTGCCTCGTTGCTTGAAAATTCGTCCTGTATAAATATTATGCCATTTGCCCAGCTTGCAAGAGCGTGGCGCTCTTTTTTGGCTTTAAATCGGGCACGAAGGCACACTAAACCTATTTCAGTTCTTGTGTTTTGAGCAGTCTGCCCTGGCTGAAGACCGCCCAGGGCTTGCCTTTGCAGCTCATGCCTTCGTATGGGCAGTTGCGCGCCTTCGAGCAGCTGTTTTGCAGGCTGAGCTGGTGTTTTTGTTCCAGGTCGATGATAGTCAGCTCTGCGGTTTCGCCGATTTCCAGGCTTAGTTGCGGCATTTGCAGAATTTCTCTAGGTGCGCAGCTAAAGCGTTTGATCAGTTCGGCCAGGCTGATTTTACCGCTGTGATAGAGCAGTGTCAGGCAGAGCGCGACCGCCTGTTCCAGGCCCGTGATCCCGAATGGCGCCTTCAGCATTCCCAGCGCCTTTTCGGCCTGGCTATGGGGCGCGTGGTCGGTGGCCAGCACGCTGATGCTGCCCTCGCAGAGCGCTTCGAGAAGAGCCTGTCGGTCGCTCTCCTCGCGCAGCGGCGGCGCCATTTTGGCGTTGACGCCGTACTTTTCCACGTCCTGGTCGGTAAACAGCAGGTGGTGCGGCATGACTTCGCCGCTGATGGGCAGTCCTTCTTGGCGCGCCTGGCGCAGCATTTTCACCGAGCCTGCCGAGCTTAGATGCTGCAGATGCACACGGCAGCCGGTTTCGCGGCAGAGCCTGATGTCGCGCTGCACCATGCGTTCTTCAGCCAGTCGCGGCTGGCCGGGCAGTCCCAGGCGGCGCGACACTGCCCCCTCGTGCATGACGCCTGGGCGCGAGATGCTGTAGTCCTCGCAGTGGTCAATGATGGGCAGCCCGGCCTCTTTGGCGGCGAGCATGGCGCGCCGCATAAGCTCCTCGTCCTGCGGTGTGCCGCCGTCATCGCTAAGCGCCTTCACACCGGCCTGCCTGAGAGCCATAAGCTCATTCAGGGCCTTGCCCTCGCGCCCCTGGGTAAGGGAGACGCATTGCAGCACCGGGATCAGCGCTTTTTGCGCCAGCAGTTTCTGCTGTTGGAGAAAGTCCTCGACACTGCAGATGGGCGGATCGGTGTTCGGCATGGCCAGCAGTCCGGTGAAGCCGCCGGCGGCGGCGGCTCTTGTGCCGCTGGCAATGTCCTCCTTGTGGGTCTGCCCCGGCTCGCGCAGATGCACGTGCATATCGAAGAAGCCCGGAGCGATAAGCTTGCCCTTGAGGTCTATCTTTTTTGCCCGACTTGAGAGTTCGGCGGGCGCGACGATGACTCCGTCCTTGACGGCCAGGTCGGCGACGGCGTCAAAGGCGCGCGCCGGCGCCAGGATGCGCGCGCCGGAAAACAGGTATTCTTGCATGGCGGAGTTGTCCTTGTTTGCAGTTTAGAGTCATCTCATAGGAGTAACAAAAATCAGCCCGAAAGTATTGTAGTGCCTCTACGAGGCACCCTTTTTTAGGGTCTCCACCCCAGGCTAAAGCCTGGGG
>JAAZIY010000292.1 GCA_012800625.1 Lentisphaerota bacterium | reverse complement strand
TGTGCCTTCGTGTGTTTTAGTGATTCCATGACTTTGGACACGAAGACACACGAAGACACACGAAGGCGCGACCTAAAACGAGCCGCCCCGGCACTGTCGCCAGAAGGCGCTCAGTCCGGGGCTTTTACTAGTCCCTCTCAGTCCAGGCCGGCTTTTTTACGTGCCGCCATCAGATAGGCGTACATTTGAGCGATATTATCGCTGCCGCCGGTTTTCATGTAATGTTCTTTGCGCTGCAGCTGACCTGCCGCCGCCTCGTCGAGAATAACCGTGACACGTTCGTGCAGCTGCAGAGCGGAGGCGGTATTCATGCTGCATATCGGTCCTTCTATCATGCCGGCTATGGCCTCGGCCTTTGAGGCGCCGGTGGCCAGCAACATGATCTCACGCGCTTCGAGGATACTGCCCACTCCCATCGACAAGGCCCAGCGCGGCACCTCGTCAGCGGACTTGAAAAAGCGCTTGTTATCCTCTATAGTTTCCGGAGCCAAAGTAACATAGCTGGTACGCGAGTTAAGCGGTGTGCCCGGCTCATTGAAACCTATATGTCCGTCCCGTCCTATGCCCAGGATTTGCAGCTTAATGCCGCCCAGGTCTTCCATCAGCGCCTCGAAGGCCATGCATTCGCCTTCGATATCATCACAGAGGCCGTCCAGAAAATGCGTATTATCCTGTTTGATATTAATATGCTCGAAGAGATTTTTATTCATGAAATTACGATAGCTCTGCTCATGTTCTGGCGGCAGTCCCAGGTACTCATCCAGATTAAAGCTATGCACATCGGAAAAGTCTATCTCTTGCCGCTGATACCCCTTTACGATCTCGCCATAAAGTTTAATCGGCGTACTGCCGGTAGGCAGGCCAAGCACCTTGGCGCCGCCATTCACGACTCGGTCGCGCAGCAGCTTATAAGCTTCCTTGGCTACGGCTTGCTCGTTGGAACAAATAATCACTCGCATGAAAAAAACCTCCGTAAAATGATCAGCCCGGACAAATATGGGCATTAGTTAAATGTATAGTAAAAGAATAAATTTTCAACCCTGCAAAATATGATTAACAAGTCAAACCAGCAAAAAGGCGGCTCGCAGAGCCGCCTTTTTGCTTTTAGTGTGTCTTAGTGTCTCTTAGTGTCTCTTCGTGTCCTCCCCCGGTTTATTTGCCCCGCTCAGCCATCAACAAGGCGATTTCCTGCTCATTGATACCGACCATTGCTTCGCCCAGGTCTTCAGATATTTCGGCCAGCAGCTTAGCGTCCTTATAGTTTTTGACCGCCTTCACTATGGCCTGGGCTCGCTTAGCCGGGTTGCCCGACTTAAAGATACCCGAGCCAACGAACACGCCTTCGGCGCCCAGCAGCATCATAAGCGCGGCGTCAGCCGGGGTGGCCACACCGCCGGCGGCAAAGTTGACCACCGGCAGCTTGCCGTGCTCATGCACGTACTTAACCAGCTGATAGTCGCTCTGCAAGAGCTTGGCGGCATCAAAAAGCTCATCCTCGCGGCATTGCTGCAAAGTGCGAATCTCGCCCATGATCTTGCGCATATGCCGCACCGCCTGCACCACGTCTCCCGTGCCCGGCTCGCCCTTGGTGCGTATCATGGAGGCGCCCTCCGTGATGCGCCGCAATGCCTCGCCCAGGTCCTTGGCGCCGCAGACAAATGGAATGGCGAAATCACTCTTGTCAATGTGGTAGGTGTCATCGGCGGGCGAGAGCACCTCGCTTTCGTCAATGAAATCGATCTTGATGGCCTCCAGGATTCTGGCTTCGGCAAAGTGTCCTATGCGCACCTTGGCCATCACCGGAATGGCAACCGCCTCCTTGATGCCGCGTATCATCTTCGGGTCACTCATGCGCGACACGCCGCCGACCGCGCGTATGTCTGCGGGTATGCGTTCCAGGGCCATGACGGCGCAGGCGCCGGCGTCCTCGGCAATGCGGGCCTGCTCCGGCGTGCAGACATCCATGATCACGCCGCCTTTCAGCTGGCTGGCCAGGTTCTTGTTGAAATCTGATTTCTTTGGCATGACTAGGCTCCTTTGACAAAATTATGCAGTAGATTAAACTGTTGCAGCCAGGCACGGGCGAATCCCGCAAAAACCGCGGCAGCAAGCTTAATATTATCCATGCTGGCATTAATGCAATTCGCAAAAGCAAATTTTTTCTAATGCCAGCGGGATTTCCTGGGATCGCCGGCTTCCAGCCTATTGGCGCTAACTTAAGCCTGAAAAGTGTTGTTCTCCGCCGGCTTTAGCCGGCGTATGTTCGTAGTTCAAGCTTTAGCTTGCGCTCTTAGCCGGCTTTAGCCGGCGTGAGAAGGCATCAACCA
>JAAZIY010000052.1 GCA_012800625.1 Lentisphaerota bacterium | reverse complement strand
CACTACGGCTGGTGGCCAAACCTGGTCATCGATTTGCGCAAGGCGCATGCCTGGTCGCCACGTACAGAAAGCTTGGAAGAGCTGCTTGAAAAACTCGTGCGCCGCGATTTTGGCGAGGCGGCAAGCCCGCTGCTGCTGGAATGCCTGCGGCACTGGAGCGAGGCCTTGGACTACTATGTGGCCTCCAACGAGGATCAGTACGGCCCCTGGCGCGTCGGCTCGGCCTATCCGCTTATCTTCCAGCCCAATATCACGCGCACGATGGGCAGCAAGGAAATACAATTCCCCACCGCTGTGCAGGCCAGCTTCGGGCATCGCATTATCAAGACCCTGTACCAGCCCTACGAAAACGCGCAGCAGTCTCCGGGGCCGCTGCGCTATCCCAAAGAGATCAAACAGCTGGAAAAGATGCTGGCACTCTGGGAGGCCGGACTGCAAAAACTGCAAAAGGCACTGCCTCTTATGCCGGCAAACAAGCTTGACAACGGCGCGCGCCTCGAGGCGCTGGGGCTTTACATCCTGCATTCTTGCCGCACCACCATCAATGTCAAACATTGGTGGCTTTTAAATACCAAACTGCAGGCCTCCAGCTGCAAACAGGAAATGCTGGACATACTCGAAGAGCTGCGCAAACTGGCCCAGACCGAAAAACAAAACGCCTTGGACCTTATACCGGCGGTCGAGTTCGACTCCAGACTGGGCTGGGAACCGAGCATGGAATACGTCTGCGACAAGTGGCATCTGCAATGGAAAGCACGGCAAATAGATAGCGCCCTGCGCGAAATAGACACATACCAGACCATGCTCGAACTGTAAAGCGAAAGCCGCCACGAAAAAGCCAGCACGCCGTTTTTTGGACACTAAGACACACCAAGACACACTAAGGCACACAAGGCACACGAAGCTCTCAAAGGAAATATAAATGCTAGCCCCGTCGCCCCTCAATGCCGCCAAACGCATCTGGCTTGAAGACAGCAATAAAGAGCCTAACCAGTACGTGATTTTCAGGCGGCGCTTCAACCTGGAAGAGTCCCAGCAGAACCTGAAGCTCCTTATCTGCGCCGATTCAGACTTTATTCTCACCATGAACGGCAAAGAACTGGGGCGCGGCCAGTACTCCGACGACCCGGACCAGCCCAGCTGGAGCGAGTTCAAGATTGACTGCCTGGCGCCGGGCTGGCATCTGCTCGCCGTATTGGTCTATCACAAGGGGGCAAATTTTTCAGTCTATGCCCCTGGCCAGCCCGGCCTGATCCTTAGCCTGCACAACGAAAGTTTTTCGTTGTGCAGCGACGACTCCTGGAAAATGCTCTCGCACCCGGCCTTCAAGTCCGGCCCAATCCCCTTGCTCAGCTCGCAACTTGGCTTTACGGCGGAATATGACGCCAGGAAAGAAATCCCCTGGCAAGCTGCAGAGCTGGACGACTCCGGCTGGCAAAACGCAATTGCCTCCGCACCCAGTAGAACGCTGCGGAAACGCCCCGAAGCCGCAATCCCGCAAATGCTGCCATTCATACCCGCGAAAATCATGCGCAAAGGCATGGTCCTAAGGAATTGTCAGGCGGATACAGTAGCTAAAACCATGGCGCTGGACCAGGTTTTCTGGCAAAGCCGATTCAAGCCGGCGCTGAGCCTGGACTCCAGTGAGGATTTTCCTGAGGGCCGCAATGCCGGGCTGGCCTTGATCGCCGACCTGGAGGCAGAGCATGTCGGCTTTATCGAGTTCGAATTGGAGGCCCCCGAAGGCTGCATCGTTGACTTCGCACATGGCGAACACCTCAATGACGGACGAGTACGAAGCGAATGCTTCTCGCGCAATTTTGCCGACCGCTATATATGCAAAGCGGGTCGCAATGTCTTTCATTTGCCCTTCAGGCGAGTGGGCGCTCGCTATCTGCAGCTGCACCTGCTGCCACCAGAAAACAACGGTAAAATTAGCCTGCACCGCGTCGGCCTGCGCCCCTGGGTACTGCCGCTGCCCGAAGCGGCAATCTTCGACTGCGGCAACGACAAACTGCTAGAACTGCGCCGCCTGTCTATCCGCACACTGGAGCTGTGCATGCATGAACATTATGAGGACTGCCCCTGGAGAGAACAGGCGCTGTATACCTATGACTCGAGAAACCAGATGCTATACGGATACTACATCTGGGGGAATGCCGATTTTGCCGCCGCCTCGCTAAACCTCTGGGCTAATGCATTGCTCCCTGACGGGCATTTGCGCCTCTGCGCGCCCACACGCATGGAACTAGTCATACCGATGTACTCACTCATCTGGCCCATACAAGTCTACGAGTATTACTTATACAGCGGCAGACTGGATGTCATGCAGCAAAACCGCCTGGCACTGGAGACCCTGGTGGACAAGGCACTGACGCATCAGGATGAGAACAGCGGACTGTACCGCCCCGCATCAAAACACTACTGGCACTTCTACGAATGGGCTCCCGAGCTTTCGCAGCAAGGCGCTCAGGAGGGCGAGCTGCACGCGCTGTATAACCTGTATATGATCGAAATGCTGGAAGCCTACGCAAAGTTGCTCGTCGCCAT
>JAAZIY010000051.1 GCA_012800625.1 Lentisphaerota bacterium | reverse complement strand
GAAACCCGGCGCTAATCAGGCTCATTAATTGCAGAAGCAGCAAGTTTATCAGGGCAATAAAAAAACCCGGCAATAAAAGCGCAAAGGCATTGTTGGAATCGCCGTGCCGACGCCAGACTCCGGAAAGCAAGAGCAAAGCCAGCACTGCCAGCCCGTTAACTGGCAATATGCGCCCGTACCAGGCATCCGAAAAAGCAGCCAGCAGCAAATAGAGCGGCAGCCCCTTTTGCCAGGGGACAAAGCAGGAAAAATAGAAAATGCCGTAAAGCAGCAGTGGCGGCGCCAGACCCTGCAGAGCCAGCAGGCACTCAGCGAATAGGACAAAAAGCAAGCTGAATATCAGCCAAAGCCAAAACATGAATAAGCTTTTCCGATGGTTAATGATAACAGGGAAGAGGACACGAAGAGACACTAAGACACACCAAGGCAGCGCAAGCCGCCAAAGCCATTGCTGTTGTAAGTTGGCGCTTAACAGATTATATTTACGTTTTGCGACCCGTCAGTTTTCTGCCAAACAAGGGATTTATACCCATGAATAATGTAGCCTTCCTTTTTTCCATGTTTTGGAAAATTATATTCATCAGCTTCTTTTTCGGCTTTTGTGTCTTTATTCACGAGTTCGGCCATCTTCTCGCCTCGCTTTGGCGCGGCCTGCACGTGGAGAAATTCTCCATTGGCTTTGGCAAGCGCATCTGGGGTTTCAGCGTAGGCAAAGTCGAGTATGTGGTCAGCCTGCTCCCCTTTGGCGGCTATGTCATGCTGCCGCAGCTAGACCCCACTGACAAGCCGCAGAGCAGTGACGGCAAGGAGCTGCCGCTCAGCTCCCCGGGCGACCGCATCGCCGCCGCCTTTGCCGGCCCTTTCTTTAATGTAGTGTTCGGCTTCTTTCTTGCCAGCATTATGTGGCTGGTCGGAGTCTGGGAACCGGCCCCGGCACGCTCCTGCATCATTACCGAAGTGCCGCAGCTCTTGCCACTGTATAACCAGGGCCTGAAGCTAAACGACCGCGTGATCGCCGTGGACGGAGTCGAACTCGAGGGCTATTGGGACGAAGTCAGCGCCAAGCTCCCAGCCAGCAGACAGGAGCTTGTGCTTACCGTCATGCGCGGCAGCGATAAACATGAAATACCCTACAAAACTGAAGCCAACCCGGAATGGCTGGCCGGACTGCGCCCAGGACAGCGCATCATCGCGGTCAACGACAAGCCCTTCAAAAAAGGCGTCGAGGAGATGACCACCGAATATGTCTTCAGCAAAAAAGCACAGGTCAAGCTGACAGTATTAGACACTGAGGGACAGAAGCTCGATATTGCTCTGAAACCGGCGCCCAACCCGCTGATGGAAAACCTGGCCTTCCCCTTTTTCCATGCCGTCAACCCGCTCTCCATTGGCGGCGTCATCCCCGGCTCCATCGCCGACAAGGCCGGGCTTAAAAGCGGGGACCAGCTGCTCGAGCTCAACGGCAAATCAGTCAGCACCGCCAGAGGACTGCTGGAGCTGCTGCAGGAGGAGGCAGAGGCGGAAAGCCTGCAGCTGCGCCTCAACCGCCAGGACAAGGAACTGCTCTTTGAAAACCTGCCTGTGCCGGCTCTGCCGCAGGCCTCCGCACTGGGCATAGTCTTCAATGTGCGCGCCGAGGCCGCCCTGCCCGGCATGCCTGCCAAACTGGCCGGCATACAGCATGGCGATAAACTGGTCAGCATAGACTCGACGGACATCGGCGATGTCGAGACCTTCATTGACAAAATCAAGAATTCAGAGGGGCGCAGCCTGGAGCTGGCGCTGCTGCGCGGCGACAAGCTCTTGAACCTGCAAATTCAGCCGGTCGCCAATCAGGTCGAAGGGCAGACGGCCTACCAGATCGGCCTGCAGCTCAGCGGCGAGGCAGCCAAGGTCATTGCCCACCCCAACCCCTGGCGGCAGTTCACCAGCGTGGTCGAACAAACCGGACGCACCTTGCAGCTGCTCTTCTCGCCGCTGACCAACAAGGTGAAAAGCCTGGGCGGGGCACAGAAAGGCGAAGAGTCAGCCAGCAATATACAAGTGCGCCATATGAGCGGACCGCTGGGTATCATCATGATGCTCTGGTATAAACTCAAACTCGAAGGCCTGAGAGGAGGATTCTCTTTTATTATCCTCATTACATTCAGCCTGGCTATGGTTAACCTGCTGCCACTGCCCATTTTGGACGGCGGACACATAGTCTACGCCCTGCTGGAAATGATCCTTAGACGCAGACTGCCAACCCGACTCGTCGCCATACTGCAAAATACCTTCGCCGTCTTGCTCATCGGACTCATGCTGTATATCACCGCCTTTGACGGCAAAAGATTGATGCAAAGACTGAGCTTCAGCTGGCAAAACCATAAAAATGTCGAAAAAACCGAGTAGCAAAAAAGCCTGGCTTGGAACACCAAAACACACTAAGTTTTAAGCCTTGATGGCAAAATACCGGGCAGTAAAATGAACCATGACAATTTTTTACAAATCGCCATAGACGGGCCGGCGGCGGCAGGCAAAAGCACACAGGCCCGGATGCTGGCCGAAAAACTGGGCGGATATTATATCAACACCGGAGATATGTACCGCGCCCTTGCCCATGCCGCCTTGCAGGCCGGCATAGACCCGGAAAAAAACCCGGAAAAACTGCTCGCCCTGCTGCCTGAATGGGAGCTGGAATACCAGCTGGACAAGGAAAACCAGCCGCAGCTGTACTTCAACGGCAAACCCATTGCCCAGGACAAGCTGCGCAACCCGCAAGTGACCGCCATCGTCAGCCAGGTGGCACGCATACCGCAACTGCGTGAGTGGATGCTCGACAAACAACGACGCAGCCGTAAACTGGGGCTGGTCATCATGGAAGGCAGAGATATTGGCTCAGTGGTGCTGCCAGAGGCCAAATTCAAGTTCTTTATCACCGCATCGCCAATGGAAAGAGCAAGAAGAAGACTGGCGCAGAGCAGCGAGGTGTCAAGCAATGCCAGCCTCGAACAGGTGGCCGAAGAACTGCAAAAACGTGACTTCATTGACAGCAACCGGGAGCTGGCCCCGCTGCGACAGGCCGACGACGCCATAAAAATCGTCACCGACGGCATGAGCAAGGAAGAAGTCAGTGAAATGCTGGCCGACATGGTCAGAAAGGAACTGCCATGAGCATAGTGCGAGGATACTGCGACTACCGCGTGCCATACGCGGACAGCGACCAGATGGGGGTGGTCTATTACGCACGCTACCTGAGCTACTTCGAGCGTGCCAGAAATGAGCTGCTGCGCGCCTTTAATTTCACCTACAAGGAAATGGAGGCGCTAGGCCTGGCGCTGCCAGTCATCGAGGCGCACGTGAACTATAAAAAACCGGCGCACTATGACGACTTGCTCAAAATCAGCGCGGAACTAAAGTGGCTGAAGGCGGTGCGCCTGCAAGTCTACTGCCAAGTATGCCGAGATGACGAGCTGCTGGCCGACGGCTATACCATACACGCAGTCATGAACCTGCAAACTAAAAAAGCCACACGACTACCAGAAAAACTGCAGAATATCTTCCGTGCAAACCTGCCTGAAAAGTGAAAAATGCCATCATCAAACCAGGCCTAAAAGGCTAGTTTGACGGAAATTTGGACACTAAGACACACTAAGATACACCAAGTCACACCAAGGCCCGCGCATGATTTGGCCACTGATTTATATATGCTGCCTTCTGCTTGGCTGCGCCTACTCGGCTTTGCTGACCTGGCGCTTCTGCAAGCTTGCCCCCAAACTGGGACTGCTGGACCAACCACGCCAGGAACAGCATAAGACACACAGCCAAGCCACCGCCGTGTCCGGCGGACTGAGCATGCTCCTGGCCTGGATACTCAGTATCATCAGCGGCCTGCTGCTGGCCGCCCTGGCAAGCAGACAACTGCCCGACGAGTTCGCCTTCGTCATCCCGGGACTGCAACAGGTCTGGAAAAACCTGGCGCTGATTGTCGGCATCGCCGCGCTATATACACTGCTGGGAGCCTATGACGACAAATACTCCATGAAGGCAGGCAAAAAATTCCTCGCGCAATTCCTCCTGGCCGCCGTCAGCGCATACTTCGGCCCGCGGCTAAGCCTGGGACTGCATTGCCAATTCCTGTGCTGGAGTATCAGCGTCTTCTGGATAATGGGCGTCATCAATGCCCTGAATTTCTTTGACAATATGGACGGTCTTGCCGCCGGGACCACTCTCATCGCCTCGGTATTCCTGCTCCTGGTGGCCGCCTACCGCACACAGCATTTTGTCGCCTTGCTGGCGGCACTGGGCGCCGGGGTCTCCTTGGGCTTCCTCTTTCACAACCGACCACCAGCCAAGGTCTTTATGGGAGACAGCGGCAGCCACTTCCTCGGCTATTGCCTGGCGGTCACCTGCATTTTGACCACCTTCTACCTGCCCGCCGAAAGCCTAACCTTCACCCCGGTGTTGATCCCGCTGCTCGTTCTGGCCATACCCCTGTTTGATGCCATCATGG
>JAAZIY010000291.1 GCA_012800625.1 Lentisphaerota bacterium | reverse complement strand
TATATACTCGCGGAGAAGCCGGCCTGGGACATGAGCGTGGCCCTGACCGCCTATAATTTTGCCTCGCGCAAAATCATGCCCGAAAGAGTGAAGGAGTCTTCGCAGATACTGCAGGAGAAATACTTTGTGGTTTTTGATTTTGGGCGCACGCTTTTCGGTTTTCCGCATCTTTGTCTGCAGGGCGGCGAGGGCGACATGGTTTTGGTGGTTTGCGGCGAGCATTGTGTTGATGGCGAGGTGGTTTCCTATGCCGGCGGCAAGCGCAATGCCAGCACGCTGATACTCAGCGGCAAAAAAGACATTTGGCTGCCGGTCACGCCCAGGGGTTTTCGCTATATCATGGTGCTGGGTCATGCCGTGAAAGGCAAAGTGGTTGTCGAAAGCCTGCAGGCCAAGGTGCCCAACCGCATCCTGAACAACCGCGGCAGCTTTAATTGCTCGGACGCGGTCTACAATGAAATCTGGGATGTAGGCTCGCTTACTCTGAACAGCAGCATCAGCGGCGGTTTTATGGACGCGCCAGGGCGCGACCAGGCTCAGTATATCAGCGACGCCATGATTCAGGCATGGTCGGCTTTTCATCTCTTTGGCGACTTTCAGCTCTCGGCCAGCGGCCTGTCTGACTTTGCCAAGACACAGCTGGAGACCGGCGAGCTGAACGCGGTCAGCCCCTCGGGCTTCTTCCAGGCGGTGCCGGACTTTTCGCTGCTCTGGGTGGTCTGGCTGCAGCGGCATATGCAGTATACCGGAGACGAGGCATTCCTGCGCGCCATGTTTCCGCACATGGAGAAGCTGCTCGCCTATTATGACCGCATTGCTTTGAGTCCAGACAATGTCCTGGGCGACTTGCGCAAGCTGATGGGCACCTATTGTTTCCTGGACCATGACGAGATCGACCGGCAGGGTATCAGCACCGGCCTGAACGGCATCTATTGCCGGGCATTGAACTGCGCCGCGGCTCTCAGCGAGAGCTTTGGACGCGGCGACCTGGCGGATATCTACCGCACAAGAGCCGCCAAGGTGGCCAGCCAGATTCGCTCCCTGGCATGGAATGAGGAAAAGGGGCTTTTCGCCGACAGCTTCTATAACTCCGAGAAGTCGCAGCGCTACTCCTGGCAGAGCAATGTGCTGGCACTCTACGGAGGAGTGGCTTCGCCGGAAAACTACGCCGGTATCTGGGACAGACTTTTCAAGGATACGCCGCCTTATGAGAAACAAGCGCATTCCGAATACAACAACCCATACTTCAAATACTTTTTGCTCGAAGTGGCCTGCGCCATAGGCAAAAGCACCTGGGCACTGCGCTTTATCCGCTACTACTGGGGCAGAATGCTCGATGCCGGAGCAGTCACCTGGTGGGAGCTTTTCGACCCGGAAGGCGACGATCAGCACCTGCGCCAAGTGAGCAAGTGCCAGGGTTACGCGGTGTCGCCCAATGCCTTCCTGATCACCGAACTGGTCGGCATACGACCCGCTGAACCGGGCATGGAGAGGGTGGTCTTCAACCCCTGTCCCAAGGCCTGCGCCTGGGTGAAGGCCAAAATACCGACGCCTAAAGGCAGCATCAGGGTGGAGTGGCGCATGAGCATGGACCAGGTCTTTGTGGCCAATATCTCAGCCACGTATCCGCTGGAGATCATACCGGTGCTGGACCCGGAGGTGGCCGAGAATGCCGAGTTCCAGGTGAGCGAGGAAATCAGCATCCTGGCGCCGGATGACGAGGATCTCATCATCGAGGAAGAAGGCCTGTTTAGCGAGGAGGATATGCGCTAAAAGTCCAGTCCGGAAAGACACACGAAGGGGGGGGAGGACACGAAGGGACACAAAGAGACACCAAGGCACACTAAGGGCTTATGCGGTGTCTGCGGCGCCGCATAAGCCGCCTGCCCGTTTTGGAAAATAGAAAAACTTGATGTAATCGCATAAAAACGCAAGTTTTCTGCTAAAATTCTAATTTTCGGCGAAGACTACTTGGTGTGTCTTGGTGTAGCTTCGTGTGTCTTCGTGTCCAAAATCTTGCCAGGCCACATTTTGTAGTTGGTCCAGGTCGGATTGCACTGTCGGATTGACGTGCTACATTATTCAGGTTACATTTTTATTTGCAGGAACGAATTGGAGAATCAGGCAGATGTACGCAATAATCAAAGCCAATGGCAAACAGTATAAGGTCGAGCCGGGGCAGAAAATCGAGCTGGACCGGATGCTTGGCGAACCCGGAGACATGGTTAGTTTCGACGAGGTCATCCTTTACTCGAACGAGGGCGAGTCTTCGGTGGGCACTCCGCTTTTGAGCGGCTGTAGTGTGAAGGCCGAGCTGCTCGAGCATTTTCGCGCCCCCAAAATCGTTGTTTTCAAGATGAAGCGGCGCAAGCGCAACCGCGTCAAGCGCGGCCATCGTCAAGAGAAAACGCGTTTGCGGATCAGCGAAATCGTACTTGCTTAAGCCGCGCCGGATACTTGCCGGCTCTGGCATTTTCAGCGCAGCGCGATCTTGGCAGCTCGTCAAGGTCGCGTTTTTTATTGTCGGGTTGCCGGCTTTGCTTACTTTGAGGATTTGGATTTATAGCTATGAACGCATGGGATATTTTGCAGGAGCGCGGTTTTCTTCATCAGGCCAGCGATGCTGCGGCCAGCTCTGAGCTTCTTTCGGCCGGGCCGGCGACTTTTTATGTAGGCTTCGATCCCACCGGCAACAGTTTGCATATAGGTCATTTACTGCCGGTGATGGCCATGCGTTGGCTGCAGTCCTGCGGTCATCGGCCCATAGCCCTGGTTGGCGGCGGCACTGCCATGATCGGGGACCCTTCCGGCAAGAGCGAGGCTCGCCCGGTTATGAGTGTGGCAGAGATAGACGCCAATGCGCTTTGTCTTCAGTCGCAGCTGGGCAGGTTTCTTGATTTTGGCAGCGGCAAGGCTGAGATGGTCAACAATGCCGACTGGCTGCGTGGGCTGCACTTCATCGAGTTTCTGCGTGATATAGGCAAGATGTTCAGTGTAAACAAGATGCTTAGCGCCGAATCGGTTCGCATGCGCATGGAGACCGGCTTATCCTTTCTCGAGTTCAGCTATCCGCTTTTACAGGCCTATGATTTCAGCGTTTTGTACAGTCAAAAGAACTGTTGTTTTCAGTTTGGCGGGCAGGATCAATGGGGCAACATAGTTGCCGGCATTGATCTGACCCGGCGTTTACACGGCGCCTCCGTCTACGGGGCCACTTTTCCGCTGCTGCTGAAAAGCGACGGCAGCAAATTCGGCAAGACTGCGGGCGAGGCGGTTTGGCTGGACCGCGAGCGCAGCAGCCCCTTCACCTACTATCAGTTTTGGCGCAATGTCGAAGACGCCGAGGTGGAAAAGCTGCTGGCCTACTTTACGGCTCTTCCCATGCCGGAAGTGCGTCGTCTTGGGGCGCTGCCCGCCCCTCAGATCAACCGCAGCAAGGAGATCCTCGCCTACGAGGCCACCAGCCTGGCGCATGGTCCCGAAGAGGCCGCGCGGGCCTACCTGGCAGCCGGCGGCGAGTTCGGCTTTGCCGACCCGGAGGCGCAGGTGGAGACCAGCAGCGCCATTCTGAAGGTCAGCAATGCCGCGCTCAGCGTCAACATCCCGACTTTCACGCTGTCCAGAAGCGAGCTGGCTGAAGGCCTGGGGCTTTTGCAGCTTTTGGTGAAGGCCGGTCTGTGCTCGAGCAACAGCGAGGCGCGGCGTCTGGTCCGCGGCGGCGGTTGTTATCTAGGCGAGGAGCGTCTTAGCGATGAAAAGCTGCTTATCGGCCCGCAGCACTTTGAGGACGCTGAGATGACGCTGCGAGCCGGAAAGAAATTACGGCGGCGCATCGTTCTTGCTGAAGATATCAAGTCAGACTAAGTTGACCGTGTCCAAAAAGTCCTTGAACCACAAAGGCACACGAAGGGGGAGGACACGAAGAGACACGAAGAGACACGAAGAGACACGAAGAGACACGAAGAGACACGAAGAGACACGAAGGCATACTAAGGGCTTATGTGTTTTGGTTTGTTGGGAAAAGGGAGTCCGCAAGCCTAGATTCACTGATTTTATTTACGAGGTGAGCATGTCGAGCAAAATTGATCCCAGGGCGGTGGTTTCGGCCGGGGCTGAGATTGGCAGCAATGTCGAGATTGGTCCTTTTGCCGTAATTGAGAGCGGAGTTCGTCTGCATGATGACTGCAAGGTAGGGCCTCACGCTTTTCTGACCGGAGACAGCGATATAGGGCGAGGCACGGTCATACACACCGGGGCGATTATCGGCGATGAGCCTCAGGACTTGCACTATAATGGTGAGCAGAGCCGCACTTTGATCGGCGAGAACTGCACTATCCGAGAATATGTGACCATACACCGCGGCACTGAAGAGGGCAGTTGTACACGGGTGGGCAACAATGTTATGCTTATGGCCTTTTCACACCTGGGGCACAACTGTCAGATCGGCGACAACGTAGTGATCGCCAACGCCACGCTGCTGGCCGGCAGGGTGGAAGTGCAGCGCAATGCCTTTATCAGCGCCGGATGCATGGCACATCAGTTTGTCAGGGTGGGGCGATTGGCAATGGTGGGGGGCGGCAATGGCGTGGGGCAGGATGTGCCGCCCTTCTGTACTTTGCAGGATAAATGTATACAGGGGATCAATGCCATAGGACTAAGAAGAGCAGGCTTTAGCGATGAAGCCAAGGACGCTATCAAAGAGGCCGTACACATATATTTCTTCGAAGGACTAAACAGAATCAACGCGCTGGAGAAGATACGCGCTGAATTGCCGCAGCTGCCCGAAATTGTAGAGTTCTGTGATTTTATCGAGGAAACCAAACGGGGTATAACCCAGGCCAGGAGCAACCGTAAGTAAGCGCTGGCGATTTTCGGCAGACGACTCGGCAACCCTATTCGTTGTCGGGTCTTGCTGTGTCTTAGTGTGTCTTAGTGTGTCTTAGTGTGTCTTAGTGTGTCTTAGTGTGTCTTAGTGTCCTC
>JAAZIY010000290.1 GCA_012800625.1 Lentisphaerota bacterium | reverse complement strand
TGTCTTAGTGTGTCTTAGTGTGTCTTAGTGTGTCTTAGTGTGTCTTAGTGTCCAAAACGGGGTTATGTTACGGCTCAGTCTTTGAGCCAGCGTATCAGGTTGCCGCCGTAGGTCAGTCCGCCGCCGAAGGCGACGCTGAGCAGCAAGTCGTTTTTCTTTAGTTTTCCCGTCCGGTTGAGTTCATCCAGCAATATGGGTATGGAGGCCGATGAGGTATTGGCGGTTTTGTCTATGTTGCTGAGCAGCCTAGCAGTGGGTATCTGCAGTCTTTTTGCCACCGCCTCGAGGATTCTCAGGTTGGCCTGGTGCGGGATGATATGGTCTATTTGCTCCAGGCTCAGCTGGTTTTCCTGCAGTATCTTCACTATGGTCTGCTCGATGGCGCGCACGGCCACGCTAAACAGCGCGCGGCCTTGCATCTCGACATAGCTGGGACTGCGTGGCTCTCGCGAGGCCGGCTCTTTGCAGCCCCCGCCCAGAGCGAGCAGATGCCCCTTTTCGCCGTCGGCGCCCAGACAGCTGTAGACCAGCCCCTCCTCAGCCGAGGGCAAGAGCAGCGCCGCGGCGGCGCCGTCACCGAAAAGTATACAGGTTTCCCGGCTTTGCCAATCGGTGATCCTGGAGAGCATCTCGCTGGCCACCACCAGCACCGGTTTCTGGTGGGCCAGTATCCAGGCACCAGCCAGGTCCAGGGCATAGACGAAGCCGGAGCAGGCCGCCAGCAGGTCGAAGGCGGCGGCGTTTTTGGCTTGCAGGCGGTGCTGCAAGAGACAGGCCGAGGAGGGCAAGTAGTTGTAGTCGCCGGTGCAGGTGGAGAGCATGATCATGCCCAGCTCTTCAGGCTCCATACCCGCCTGCTGCAAAGCCAGGCGACTGGCGGCAAAGGCCATGTCCAGGGGACTCTCGTTATCGGCGGCTATGCGCCGTTCGCGGATGCCGGTGTGCGAGTATATCCATTCGTCGCTGGTGTCCAGGCCAAGAGCCAAGTCGTCGTTGCTGACAACTCGCTGCGGCAGATAAGAGCCGGTGCCGGCAATTTTTACAAAGGGTAAAGACAAAATATATACTCCTGATGGTTTTCAGTTGTGGTTGACGCTCAGTCTAGAGAGATGAAAAACAAGGCAGCCCCAGTGGACATTAAAACACTAAGCACATTTTCGCCGGGGCGGGCGGCATTCCCAGATAGCGGGTTTTTTGCAGGAAAATTCTCCGTCATCTCTTATAGTATAATCTAGATGGATATTTTTTGCAATTTTCTATAAACAGAGGGGGTTGGCATGGCAACAAGTGTAGACCATGAGGCAAGGCGGCGCGAGATACTACAAAAATCACTGGCACTTTTTTCGGATCTGGGCTATTCTGGGGTCACCTATAGGCAATTGGCTGAGCGCTGTGGCCTGGCCAGGACCGCCTTGTACCGCTATTTTCCCGGCAAGCGCGAGATCTTCGACAGCGCCCTGAACCAGCTGAGCCAGGAGCTGTCGCATTCTTTTCGCCAAGAGCTGGCCAGGGACCCGGAGCTGTTGGCCGCCGAAAAGCTGGAGCTGGTCATGCTGCAGGTTTTGGAGATGATATTCACCCATGTCCGGCTCCTGCAGGCGATCATCGAGTACCTTATCGCGCAGCGTCGCCAGGGTGAAGACGTGGCGCGCAAGGTGCGCCGCCATACCATGGCGATGCGCCGCACCATAGTCCAGCTGCTGCGCGAGGGAGTGGCCAAGGGCGAGTTCCAGAATATGCGCTGCGATTTTATCGGCGATGTGCTTTTCGGCATACTGGAGTCCGCCGTGCTGCGGGTCGCCATTGCGGACACGGCGGAATTCGAGGCCATGCGCAGCTCCTGCCGCGTGGCCATACAGGCCCTGAAGGCGAATTCCTAGACCGCGTCCAAAAAGCTAGACTGGCAGGGTTTTGGACACTAAGACACACAAAGCTACACTAAGACACACGAAGGGCTTTTACCTTAGTATTCGGCCAGCTTGCGTATGAGTGCGCCCAGCAGTGAGTCCGGGCAGCTTGCCCCGCTGAGTATGCAGACTTTGTCGGGTTTGCCTTGCAGCCAGTCTGCTTCATAGCGCCATTCTTTCGATGCGGGCAGGTAATGCCTGATGCAGTTTGGCTCGATATCCTTGTCCGAGCCTACAAAGAAGGTTTTGCCATGTTTTGCGGCCAGCAGGTAGAGCTTATTTGTATTGCTGCTGCTTGGGCTGCCTACCACCAGGATGAGGTCGCAGCCCTGCTGACAGAGCAGTTCGGCCTGCTCCTGTCTTTGCCGGGTGGCGCTGCAGGTGCTGTCCACCCAGGTGAAGCGCTCCTTTGAGCGGGTCTGGGCAAGCAGCTCGGCCAGCCGCCGGCAGTCGCTGCGCAGCACGGTGGTCTGGTTGAGCAGAGTCCAGGGCAGGCTGGCGAGTTTTTCGGGTTGCCAGAGCAGCTCGGCGGGGTAGTCGCCGTCTTGGAAGCCACTGACGGCGGCCAAGAGGAATTTCTGTGCCGCATCCAGGTCCGGCAGCACTGCTCCGGCCTGGGCGTGTCGCCGCACTCTGCTCCAGATGCCCAGCACCTCCTGATGCCCCGGGCTGCCGTGCAGGAGCAAGGCCTGGCCGGCGGCGCCGAGTCTTTCCACCTGTTGCCAGATGCGCCGCACATTCGGGCAGCTGCAGTCCAGTATTTGCTCTGGCCTGAGGGCATGCCGCCGCAGTGCTTCCTCCAGTTCCAGGCTCAGTCCGAAAGCCGGGATGATGTACTTGGTTTCCGCCTCGGCTGCTTCTGTGAAGAGCGCGGCGCTCTGTTCTTCGCTTAACAGCGTGATGCCGCGGCGCACGAATTCCTGATTGACGCTTTCATTGTGAATCATCTCGCCCAAGAGCAGCTTGCGCTGCTCCGGCTTGCTCTCCTCGAGCAGGGCGCCAAGCTTGGCTATGGCGCTAGCCACGCCCTGGCAGAAACCGGCGGCCGGCGGCAAACGCAGGCTCATGCCGGAGCGGCTTGACAAAACGCCGCCCTCGCGGCGCAGTTGACTGACGGTATTATCTGAAAACATGGCTTAGTCTAAAATCCTGCCCCAATTGCATTATGCACGTTTTTTTATTGCAGCTTGCTATGCCTGCGCGGGTCGAAGGCGTTTCTTAGCCCTTCGCCGATAAAGACTCCCAGCAGCATAATGCTGAACAGAGCCAGGGAGGGGTAGAGTGTGAGCCACCAGGCCCAGCGCTGGCTCTGCGCCTGCTGCAGCAGCTGTCCCAGGCTTGCAGTGGGCGGCGGCAGGCCGAAGCCCAGATAGTCCAGCGCCGCCAATGACGCGATGGCACCGATAAGGCTGAAGGGGAAGAAGGTTATAAGCGGTACCAGGCTGTTGGGCAGGATGTGCCGCCAGGCGATCTTCCAGCCCGGCAGACCCAGGCACCTGGCAGACTCGACAAAGGGGAAGGAACGCAGCCTGAGCATCTCGGCGCGCATATAGTAGGAAATCCCGATCCAGTTGAAAATGGCGTAGCAAAAGATAAGCAGGCTGAAACTGCTGCCGTAAATGGAGCCCATCAGGATCATCACATATAAAAAGGGCAGGGCGCTCCAGACCTCGATAAGACGCTGCCCGGCCACATCGACCCAGCCGCCCAGATAGCCTTGCAGCATACCGGCGACCGTGCCCAGGCTCATGGCGCAAAATACCAGTATGAGACCGAAGCTGAGTGAGGAGCGCAGGCCGTAGAGGATGCGCGCAAAGACGTCGCGTCCGGCGTCGTCAAGGCCAAGACGGTGTCCGGGCACCGGTCGAAAGGGGAAGCGCACCAGCTCCGGGCTGCTCTGCAAGCTGAACTCGGCGCCGTCCAGCAACAGGGTCTCGGTGCTGGGTTCCTTGCTCTTCAAACCTTCGGCGACCAGGCTCAGAATGCGCTTTTGCAAGTCTTCAGGCAGAGCCAGGAATTCCTGCTGCCGCTTACGCGGCAGCTCTTGCCCGGCCTCAAAGCTCCAATTTATAGCGGCAAGCCGGGTTTTTTCCAGCTCATGCAGGGTGAGGCGCAGGCTGCGCCTGGCCTGAGCAGCAGGCTTGCCAGGCAGCAAAACCAGGCGGGCCGGGGCAATGTCGCCCTTGCCGCTAAGCTCAAGCTCCAGGCGCGGCAGCTCGAGCTGCGCGCTGAAACGAGCCTCCAGGTTTTCAAGCAGGCTCTCAGGCAGCTGCCAATAGTCGTCCAGCCTCTTGCCGCGCCAGTCGTTTTCGTCCCCGCCAAAGTGCTCCAGACCCAAGGCGCGGGTAAGCTCGAGGCCGCGGTTGATGCTTAGACCGGCAATCTTGGACTTAGGCTCCAGACGGCAATCCAGGCGCAGATAAGACTCCAGCTCCGCAGGCGGAATACTGCGCAAAGGATCGTTTTTTAACGGAGGCCAGAGAACCCAGGATTTTTGGCGGAAATCTTGATTTTCGCAGAGCCTGGCGTAGTCCGGCGCGGTCTCGCGCCCGCCGGGGATGAATTCTTTTTCGGCATAGAACCTGGCCGCGGGAAAATATATTCTGCCTTCAAAATAAAGCAGTAGCGGCTTGCTGTTGCAGAGCAGCTCCGCCGCCAGGCTGCAAGCATAGATAAAAATTAAAAGGCAGAGAGAAAACCAGGCGCGGCGCATCCTGCGAAAACGTTGCAGGCGTTTTCGGGTGATGGGGTTAAGGCGCATTGGAGTTACTCAGCTAGCTTGAACGAAAGAAACGGTTGGATAGTGAGCCAGAGCAAGCCGGGCTATGCCGTCGGGGCGCTGGCCTTCAGCGCCAGGTTGGCGAGCATCACTACGCCCAGGATGATAAACAGCAGCGCGGAGCCAAGCAGCAGGTATTTCTGCGGCACATAACGGCTGAGCAGGTCGCCGGCAAACACAGCCAGGGCCGAGGTGCAGATCAGAGCCAGGCTCGAGCCTAAAAACACCGAGCAACAAAGGCCTTTTTTGCCGCAGCTCAAGGCCATGGCCATGAGCTGTGTCTTGTCGCCCAACTCTGCCAGAAACACAATGGCGAAGGCCATCAGCGTAGTTTTAATTTCCATGTGAAACATCGTCCGAACTTGTTATTGATATCTTACCTTGAAATTATAGAATCTGTTGATTCCTTCGCAGCCGGTGAGGCCCACATAGAAGTCTTTTGGCAGCTGCAGCTCGGCATAGCTCAGGTTTTTCCCTTGCGCGCGCACTTCGAGCATGGGCACCTTGCCGGCCAGATTAATGTTGACTTGCAAGTCAATGCGCTCTTTGGCCGGAAAATCGCATAGTATGGCGGCGGCCTTGTACCAGCTGGGCTTGCCATCACTGTAAGAATGGTGCCAGACGTTCAGGCCCTTATCATAAAGCACTACCTCCCAGTGTTGGCGGTATTCAGGATAAGACTCGGCATCCGTGCCGTAGTCCGGAGCGATGACCAGCAGCGGCGCCATGCGATGGTCAAAGGAAAGCTCGCAGCTGATATTGATTCGCTTGCAGCCGCGGAGCTTCTCCTTCCAGAGCATCGAGCTGTAGGTCTCCCCGGCACGCTTGTTCAACATCTCCTGCTCGCTGGCGTCGGCGGGCACCTGGTTGCGTATGTGGTCCTCCTCCTGCTGCCAAAGCCCTTTGTGCGGCCAGCGTGGACTTTTGACATTGATCCAGTCAGCCGGATCCCAGCCGCCGGCACTGAAATCGCAACTGAACTCGGCAGCAAAAACGCCCAGTAAGGTACAGATAAAGAAGGCGGCAAGCAAACGTAAACGCATGTCTCTCCCTCGATGAATGAATATATGCGCCATAGGCGGCTTGGGCACGAAAAATTAGAATATATCATGTAATCGACTGAAAAGCAAGAGCCGCTGGCGCTCAAACAATGCCAAGGGCTTGCCCAAATCCGATTGCAGTCCTTCGTGTGTCTTCGTGTCCTTCCCTCTTCGTGTGTCTTCGTGTCTAAAACTCCGCCTTGCCGGCTTGTCCCATGCTTTCGGTTTTCTTCGTTCTTTGATGATATATTATTGCTGTGTTACTGCTGTCCTGTTTTCTCTGGAGTTTTCCCATGCAAGAATGTTTCGCCAATTTGCCGAAACTGCATTCTTTCGGAGTTCGCTTGTTTGATCTTTTTTGGCGCACACACTATCATGCCAATGCGAGCTGGGAGTTCCATTTTATCCGGCATGGGCATCTCAGCCTGGAATGCAATGCGCGCACTTATGTGGCCGGGCCTGGCGACGTGGTGCTCATCCCAGCTCAAACCCGTCACCGCGACAAGTTCGATCCGCGCCAGGATTTCGAGGTCTTCATGGCCTCCTTTACCTGGCCGGGCGCCGAACAGGCCTTGCTGCAAATCCTGCCCAGCCTGGTGTTGCGCTGTCCCAGCGAAGGAGAGCGTTTCAGAGTGCGGCAGTACTGCGAACAGCTCTACTTGGACAGCGACCCAGACTCTGCCTTCGACCCACTGCTTGGCCGCAGTATCTTTCATACCCTGCTGCTCTTTGTACTGAAAAGTGTCAGCGAAGAGCAGAGGAGCGCTCGCTCCGGTAGGAGCCTCGCCGCCACGAAAAAGAAGAAACAGTGGCTGATCGGCGAAGTGAAAAGCTACATACAACATAATTATCAGAGTCAGATATCACTTGATGAGCTGGCTCAGGCGCTGGGAGTGAGCCAGTATTACCTCTCCAGGGTGTTCAATGCCGAAAGCGGCTTCTCCCTGCCGGAGTTTCTGACCATGACCAGGATGCAAAAGGCAAAGACCTTGTTGAAAGAGGGTCAGAAAAACATCTCCGAGGTTGCTTACGAGGTAG